>JAYSRF010000076.1:0-1889 GCA_043721195.1 Fluviicola sp.
CGATTGTTTTAGGAGTTCCCCAATTTTTGAGTGATACATCAATCAATAGAATACGCTCTTGGTTGTTGTTCTGCGGTGGAATTTCGCGCTGAATATAAAGTGCCTCATTGTTGGCAATGCGATTGAGGAAAATAAGGTCGTCGTTGGCAAATTCAGAAATCAATAAACGATCAAAATTCCCTTTGTTTGTTAGGTCAGAAACACCGCCAATTGGTTGTTCACTTGGGAGTTGGCTGTGAACTGGAATATTTAAACCACTCCAAATATGGCGGATCAATGAACCAACATAGAAGGTTTTGTCATTATCAATAAGTTGCTCAATAAAATCAAGCGGATTGGCTGTTTTATCGGTAATTTCTTCGAGTAATAACGCGTTATCAATTGATGGTAATGCAGCAATTCGATCAATGATAGCTTTAGTGTTCGGTAGTTTTTTAGCTAAAATTTCTAGTGGTCTGAAATCCTTTGCTATCGCTTTTGCTGTTAAAGCTTCATAATTAATGGTATGAGATGAGCTTAAATGGTTGAATGTAGAGGCCGAATGCGCAGATGTAGCAATGGATTGAATGTAATGACAATCTTGAAAAATTGCTTGAAACAAGAGTAAACGATTCGCTCCACTTTTATACTGAACAGGTAATTCAGTTAATAAGTTTAAAAAAAAGAAAGCTTCATCTGCAGCATAAACGACTTCAGCGTTAACGATTCTCTCGATATAGCTCACGTCTTTTTCACCCTGTGGATTGGTTGCTATAACGGCTAATAATAGCGTTCCAAAAGGTGGAATACCTTGAGGGGAAAGATGTTCGATGATTTCTGTTATCAATGGCTTATAGGCAATTGTACTGCTTTTGGGGATGGAAAGAAATTGTCCATCGTCTTCCCATTGCCAGAAATAATCTTGATATGCTTGGAAATAATTACTCAAAACGTTTACGGAATAAGTTGGCGATGGTATTTCTAACGGAACTCACTGAAAGTGGTCTTATGGCCGAAAGTGGAACAATTTGACTGAGATTCGATTCATTCCACAGGATTAACGAAGGATTACTTAAGTTAAAAGAAGCGTATATCATTTCAGCTAATAAAGGGAATTCAAAATCGTAACCAGCTGGAAGAAGGTGATTGTTCAGCTTCCAAAGAGCAGCTCCAGAAATGGGTAAAAGTGGTTCACCAACAATCAATACTGCATCAGGAGAAAGCACTACCCAATTCAGGTTTTTTAGGCGAATGGAAGGAGCCGTTTCTATATAAGAAGCTAATTGATTGAGTGTTGTGCAAATGCCGTAAATGGGATGTTCCTGTTCGATTGGCACTAGGTTTATTTCAATCTGCTCATCAATTCCAAAAAAATTGTGATTAATAGCGGGAAGTGTTATCGGAATAGCTCGATCGATGGCTGTCCATAATACATTTGGGATAGAACCAACTGGTAGAAGGCTTCCCAATGGAAATAACTTGCTGTCCTTTCCTTCATATAGTTTTTTGAATGGAATGCTCTTTAATGTAACAGAATTGACTTGCGCATAATCAAAACCCTTGACCCAAATAGTCGTAGCATCATACGCCATTTTGAGGTTACTCCAATGACGAATGGTTGCAAGATCAGGTAAATTATCCTGATGTGTTTCAAGAAAATAGATCAGATTGTCTGAAGCATTTTGTGCCATAATGTTTCAATTTCCTGCTGAATATGTGTTTTATGTTCGTTGTTTTTAATCCAATTCACGCGCGTTTGAACATAACGTAATTTATCTTTGATCACATGTTGTTCTTCAAATGACAAGCCACCAGTCGTCCATTTTTCGCTTAAGTAATTGACTTCTTTCATCAATTCTTCTGCATTGGGTATTTTATTGAAAAGTGCTTGTGGATGCGATTGTTCATGT
>JAYSRF010000077.1:0-39271 GCA_043721195.1 Fluviicola sp.
TAAGATTCAATACTCAGAGCTTCAGATATTTTTCTCAGTTCTTTTTTTGATGCACGAAATAGAGCTCGATTTTCAGTTTTTCTCATAACAACATTTCCCTGTTCATTTAGATAGAAAAGATTTAGACTAAACTCATTAATTATCTCTCTTTGAGTTCTTAGCAGATTGAAAAATGTTGTTTGAAAATTTTGGTTTTTAAATTCTTCTCTGGTTTCCTTTAACTCTGTGCTCTGAAGTTTCAAATCCTCTCTTTGTTGACTTATAGTGATAATCAAACCTGCGAAAGCAAGACCTGAAAATAAGGCATTAACAGCACCAAACATATCACCAAAAGGACCTCTATCGTTTGTATCTAAGTAGTAGATAAAAAACGTAGAACCCCATGCCAAGACAATGATTGTAAAAATTAGCCACAAGTATACTTTTTTCATTTTTGCTTGTTATATGTAAGTAATTAAAATTTGGGAATTATGCACTTAATTCAGGCAACCCGAAAATAGTCCTTTTAGTTAAAAAGTGATTAACTTCACTGGTAAATGATAAATATACCTGATTTAAATAATAACGAATGAAGAGCCAAGTACTAAACACTAATATAGGAAGGGGAAGCCTATGGAGTTATCCAAAATTAACCGCTTCTCAAGAAGAAGAAATGACTGCCCAATTATTCGAACAGCTTATGCTTTTTGATAAAGTTGTTATTAGTACAAATAGACTCAATTTTGGATTATACTTTCTCATTAAAAAACTTGGTTTAAAAACAGTAGAACAATTGTTGGATAAAGGGTGTATAAGTTTTATGTTATGGACTCCATTACTAGTTTCTGGAAGCGGAAAGCAAATGGAAGACGGTAGTATTGATGAAAGTGTTATTTACACTCAGCCTCCAATTGCTGCTTGTACCTTTTCAGATGAAGAGTCTGACCCAGAAAACAATATAAATAGAGTGTTATCTAATTTATCATTGGCTCGTGATGTTAGACGTGATCTAACTAAAAAATTGATTAAACACTATCAAGTTCCAAATGGGATTATGGTTTCGACCGAATCTGCAAATTTGATAATTAATTCATATAAAAAAGGTCTTTTGGACCAATTTGGATTACCGTTTCAAAAAGAACCCAATTTATTGACTTTAGAAGAAAGACAAAAAATGTTAGGGATTGGGATTGACCTACTTGAAACAGCAATCTTATCCGATTTCAACCTCAAGAGTTATAGAAATTTTGAACATTTCAATATTATCAAACAAAGTATTGAGAGAATTGGTAAAGCATATAAAATAGCCGAAAATGCAGATTCTGTTTTAAACTACGAATATGTACCTGATTTGAAAGAATTGTTTCTTCAAGAAAAACTAGACTTTGAATCTGTATTCAAGCTTAGACAAACAGGTAATGCTAAATATTTTCGAAACTGGATTAACGGTGTTGGCGAGAAAATGAGCTCCAAAGAAATCACAATTGAATATCTGAACGAAATAAAGGGAAAAAATAAGTCTTCAGAAGCTGAGCACAAACTGATGCATACAATTGCCTCAATAATTGCTGGAGCTGCATTGGGTGCAATTCCAGGGCCAGAAGGTCTTATGGCAAGTGCTGGATTGACGATTTTTGAAAAATATATTTTAGAGAACATTTTGAAGGGAAAGAACCCATCTATGTTCGTTGAAGACATAAAGACGAGAATTAATTAATTGTAAAAATGTGTATTACATCTATTAGGAATCATTAATTTGATTCCCGTTTTTATTTTTTGCTTCATACCACTATTTGTCCATATTCTGAATTCTAACTTCCCGTTCTTCTGCCCATTTGCATATTTGGGCATTATGCTGTTCGTATGCACATCCCATCTCATTCAGCAACAAACATGTCCGAATATCCGTCAAGTACTATAAATCTGAGCTATTGCAAAAGCAATCGAGGTAGGGCTAAGATGAAAACATCAAAATATTGGACAATTGCCGAAGAAATAATGAATCACCTTTCAATAAAAACACAACAGATTTAACACCAAATAAAAATACCTGTTTAATATTTGTCTTAGCTTTGCACCGTCTTTTGTGACGAATAAAATGCCTATGTTGGAACGACTCAAACAAATCGATTACTCTTCCCTGAAAACCATCTTGTTTTTTGGATTGATTGTGCGCCTTATTGCAGCAATTTTCTCAGAAGGTTATGGAATGCACGATGATCATTATTTGGTCATTGAAGCCGCTGGATCTTGGGTTGATGGACATGATTACAATCATTGGTTACCTTGGACTCCAGGAAATACGGGTAATCCTGAAGGACATAGTTTTACGTATGTTGGTTTGAATTTCTTATTACTTTCATTTTTTAAATTGATAGGGATTGCTGACCCGAAATTACTGATGCTTCTCAATCGACTGGTACATGCATTGTTTTCGCTACTCGTCATTCGCTATGGTTATAAAATCACTGAACGATTGGCGGATAAAAAAACAGCTGTTTTAGTTGGTTGGTTTATCGCCTTATTATGGGCAATGCCATTTTTATCAGTCCGCAATTTGGTTGAAGTCGCAAGTATGCCGTTCCTCGTTTGGGGTGTTTGGCTCAGTATTCGCGATGATAAAAAATCAACGTTTTTTTATGCTGGTTTGTTGATTGGTATGGCTATTTCATTCCGATACCAAATTGCTATTTATGCTGTGGGAATGGGCATGTGGTACTTGTTTAAATTACAATGGAGTAAATTACTACCTTTTGCAGCTGGAACTATTGTTACGTTTTTGATTACACAAGGATTGGTTGATTATACGATTTGGGGCTACCCATTTGCTGAATTTTATGCGTATGTAATTTACAACATGAATGAAGGAACGGGCTATATGACCAACACCAATTATTTCATGTATTTCTATGTCTTGTTTGGATTATTTTTGTTCCCACTTGGTATTTTGGCTTTCATTGGATATTTCCGTTCAGCAAAAAAATACATGATCTTGTTTCTGCCAACATTCCTTTTTCTGTTATTCCACAGTATTTTCCCAAATCGGCAAGAGCGGTTTATTTTAACCATTTTACCATTAGTAATTGTGCTAGCTTTTCTAGGGATTCGCGAATTAAGACAACGCGTTTTCTGGAATAAATTTTGGCGCATATCGTGGATTGCCTTCTGGATTTTGAACATTCCAATGATCTTAATTTTCTCGACGACTACTTCTAAAAAATCGCGCATGGATTCCATGTATGCACTTTACAAGCATTCAAAAGGAAATGAACATATTTTGCTCGAAGCAACGGGTGAATCGACTCCTGAAATGATGCCGTTTTTCTATGCTGGAAATTGGGATTTTAAAATCGCAGAACGTCGCTTAGAGGATACCACCTCATTGCAAACCTATAAAACGTATCCGCACGATTTTATTTTCTTCTTTGGTCAGAAAAACTTGGATAAACGAATTGGCGAGTTCAAGGAAATTTACCCTAAAATGACCAAACAAAATGAAATACAGCCGAGTTTGGTTGATCGAACACTACACAAAATCAATCCTCGGAATTCTAATTCGTACATCGAAATTTGGAAGACAAATCAATAAAATGGAGTTATTTCCGTTCTTGTTGAACAACACCAGTTTGCATGCGTAGCACATTATTGATTGCATTTTTTTTCTTGAGCTGTAAAAGCTACGCTCAAAATGATTGTTTGTGGATGAGTCCTGGATTTGGAGTAGCATTTGGCAAGAAGTCTTATATGGCTCACATTGACATTTCAGCTACTTATTTAAGGTATAATCGATGGGGGTTTTCATTAACTGGTGGAGCGAATGGACGAACGCTTATAGGATCGAAACCCAATAGCTTGAAGTCATATTCAGGTTTCAGTGTTCAATTTGCTTATAATTTTATTCCTTACGGAAACTCAGATATAAAATTAATTGGAAGAGCTGGAATTACACACGGAGCGGGGTATTTGATAAAAGAGAACTTTGTAAACAATGTGGATTCAATTGTTCAAAATTCGAATAATTATACAACTGAGTATACTTCTTTTGGAGCAGATTTAAGCATTGAATACTTGTTTAGTCATCGAGACCAACGTGCATGGAGTATGCAGTTTTTCGCAATGATAACACGGCATCCATTTGCAGGAGTGTGTGTTCGCTTTAGTTTGGGAGGTTTTTAACCTCAGTTCGACTTTAAATTTCAGTTCAGAATCCAATTAAAATTTGAAAGGAAAGGCGGTTTTATGAGTGATAGCAAGCTATCGCGAATAAAATCAACGAATTATTTCAAAGATTTAATTGGATAGATAAAATCGGATTTCACCCATAAATACCAGATTTTATCCTAAAAAGACCTTGAAATAGCCCGCTATTCCTTCATTCTTTTTACTCAAACTCTAGCATTTATGAGCGTTCTGAACAAAATTTAAAGTCTAACTGAGGTTTTTAGAAAGAAAATCTCAGGTTAATTGTAAATGCGCAACAGGTTACTCCCATTCCAGACAACTTGGTATTGCCTTAATCCCCAATCTGATCCAGAAATTGGAGAGCCATCATACAACGAAAATTTAGCGTTAGAACAAGGGTCGTCTAGCTGTAAGAAATTATCTACATTCGGAACTAGACCACTACTACACGTGTTTTCTGGATCTTCGGGAGATTGGCGTTCAAAAGCGACAAATACATCGTACGATTGTCGGTAGACAATAATTCCTTTAATTCCGCCATTCACATAAGCCCATCCTCCAACACCAGTTAGTTCTATGTAGCTCGGAAGAGTTAGGTCAATTGTAATATCAAGAGGGATGCTAGCAATTGGATGATTTTTATTCTTTTTACACGATGCCGAAACAAGGAATAATAAGACAAAAAAGATTTGTAATTTCACCAAACGCATGTGCGAGTTTTTAAGACTATGAAGATAAGAACGTTTTTTCAGCTATTTCTATTGTGTGTTGTTTTAATTTCAACATCATGTAAAAGTGCTTCACCGGGAAATACGCCCGCTACTGTTGAAGAAGCCGAAAAACAACTAGCGAAAAAACACAAAAAAGATGCGAAAGCTTCACGCCGTGAGTTGAGAAAAGCAAAAAAGGCTTACTGGAAACGTCAAAGTAAACCTGCGAGAAAAAGCATTAAACGCAACGCCAAACAACAGAAAAAAATCATGCGCCAGAAGCGTAAGCAAGGCGATCACAATTGGGAAGATCAAGAGCGTTGGGAAGGACAATGATTTTAATTGAAAATGTAAAATTGAAAATGTAAAATTATTAATTGGATAATTATGAATTATAAAGGACATCGAGGTGAAGAACTAAAACTACTTTATAATTTTTCAATTTATAATTCATAATTAATTCTTCCCAAAATCATCCAAAGTATCCTAGAATAAACACCTCACCTAGATCCAATTTTCAATTTGGAATTTTCCATTAGTAATTTTGAACTATGAAGGAGATCAAGGTGAAGAACTAAATCTATTTTATAATTTTCCAATTTTCCAATTTTCCAATTTATAATTCATAATTAAAAATCATCCAAAGAAGCCGTAAATAAACAATTCACCTAGATCCAATTTTCAATTTGGAATTTTCCATTTTCAATTAAGTTAAACGAACAACTTCTGCCTCCAATTTTCAGCTTCAGTTTCTTGAATCAAGTTTAATTTCAATAAGTACTGTACGGTTTTTTCAAATGCCAAAGGATATTCAATTCCATTGTAATTCCAGTCTGTTTCCGTTAACCATTTTTGGACTTGATCGGATCTTAAATTATACCGCCAACTGATGATCTCGACTGAATCAATTCCTTCTTTTACTTCAATTGCCTTTTCATTGACTACTTTACACATATGACGTAAAAGATCGCCGTATTGTTCAGCAACTTCAGTGCGAACGGCAATAACAAAACAAGGCCAAGGTGTTACAACATCGCCAATCCAGCGACATTTTTGCTGCTCAACAAACGGAAATGTGGTGTATTTTTCCCATAAAAAAGCTTGTGCTTCATTGTGCTCCAATGCCCATAAACCACCATAAATATCACCAATGATGTTGAATTTTAAGGAGTCGAGTTTCCATTTTTGCTCATCTGCCATGACATAAGCCATTAAATGAGATCCAGAACCTTCACGCGAAATAGCAAAGGTTTGATTTTCTAAATCGGCTTCTCGTTGAATAGTGGATTTATACGGAACATGGATTCCCCAAGACAAAGGCGAATTCACGTAAACTTGAAGGATTTTAGCATCTAATCCTTGCAAAATAGATTTTGTAATTCCTTCTGTCAATAATACTGCAATGTCAATCGAACCAGTTTCTAAACCACGAATCATTTGACCCGTTCCGCCACTCATATCACTCCAATGGAGATCCAAGCCAATTTCACGCATGCGTCCTTCTTCAATGGCTAATCTCCAAGGAAGATTAAAATGTTCTGGTACACCACCAATTTTTAATCCTGTAAGTTGTTGAGCTGTCATGATCTTGAAAATTGCATTATATACAAACGTTTGTAAAATCCGTCTTGTTGAAGTAATTCTTCGTGTGTTCCCATTTCTTTGATTTCACCTTTATCTAATACCACAATTGTATCAGCTTGTTGAATAGTTGAAAGTCGGTGTGCGATAACAATAGATGTTCTTCCTTTGGTAAGTTGTTCGGTTGCCCGCTGAATCATTTCCTCCGATTCATTGTCTACGCTAGATGTAGCTTCGTCTAATATCAGAATGTGTGGATTATAAACATAAGCGCGAATAAAGGCAAGTAATTGACGTTGACCAACAGATAGTACTCCGCCACGTTCACCGATTTCATAATCATAACCATTGGGGAGTAATTGAATAAAAGCATCTGCTCCAACCGCTTTTGCTGCTTCAACCACTTGTTCTCTTGTGATTTCAGTGTTTCCTAATGTAATGTTGTTGTGAATGGTGTCTGAAAACAAGAAAATGTCTTGTAAAACAATCGCAATGTTTTTACGCAAGTAATCCATTTTAATCGTACGCAATTCATGTTCTCCAATCAGTATTTCACCTTCTTGGTATTCATAGAACCGCCCTAATAGATTCACGATTGAAGTTTTCCCTGCGCCCGTTGCACCTACAAAAGCAATTGTTTTTCCTGGTTGAATGGTCAAATTGATGTTCTTCAGCACAAATTGATTTTCAATATATCCAAAAGAAACATTCTTAAAGATTAAAGGTTGTTGGAAATCGCAATCATCCATTGTTCCGGATTCCTGTACATGTTCTTCTGTATCAAGAATTTGGAAAACACGTTCCGCTCGAACAACTCCGCGTTGAAGTACATTAAATTTATCTGCCAATTGACGAATAGGGCGGTACATCATTCCAATCCACATGGAGAATGCAAGAATTTCGGTGAACATTTCTGAACCCGTACCTGTAGCACCCGTAAATTGATATGCTCCCCAAACAATTAAAAATGCAGATGACAATGAACTAAGAAATTCAACAACAGGAAAGAAAATGGAGTAGGCCCAAACTGCATCAATGTGTGCTTTTCGGTGGTCTTTGTTGATGTTGACAAATGCTTCGTATTCTATTTTTTCACGACCGTATAATTGCACAATACTCATTCCAGTTAACCGTTCTTGAACAAACGTATTTAAGCGACTTACCTGTATGCTTTCTTGTTGAAACGACTTGCGCATGGCACGGGCAAATAAACGAGTGGCGTAAATTAAAATCAAAGCAGGAAGTAGCGAAAGTACCGTTAATTGCCAATTAACAATAAACATGGCAAATAGAATGACAACAAGCATGATTAAATCGCCAATGATGTCTATTAATCCAGATGAAAAGACTTCTGAAATAGCCTCGATATCTGAGACAACACGCGTAACTAGATTGCCGACGGGTGTTTTATCAAAATACTGCATCCGAAAAGTAGTGATATGAGAAAAGACTTTCACCCGAATATCACGAATGACCGATTGAGCCAATAAATTACTAAAGTAGGAAGCAGAAAATTGCAAAATGGCTTCAATAAACAAGATTCCGAAGATGAACATTAACCAGAAGCTGAATGTTTCCAAGTTTTTTGTCTGCTCGTTGATCACATATTTATTCAGAATGGTCATCAATAACCACGGTCGAAAAGGTGACAAAAAAGCGAGTGTCAATGTGCAACCAAAAGCAACAACCAAACGCGAACGATAAGGTCGTGCGAATTTCAATAAACGTTTGAAAATACGGGAATCCAATTTGGTTTGACTTGCCATGGTGCAAAATTACTGCTTACTATTGGTTTAGTCAATCTAGTTGAGACGGAATAGTTGAAAGTATCGTTAAATGATTGTCTGATAGGAACAGAAATAGCCAATTTTCGACAAAATTTAGCTTTCGCCACTAAGATCACGCAATCGAACACCAATTTTATTACCTTTAGAAATCAAAACATGCACGAGAGATGATCCATAATTTAAGCCTTACGCCGTCCATTTTTTCTACTTTTTTAGCAGAATTACGTGATTGTACCATACAACAAGATCCGCTTCGTTTCAGAAGAAACTTGGAACGTGTTGCAGAAGTAATGGGGTATGAGTTATCGAAAACGTTGGAGTATGAGGAAATGAATGTCACAACTCCTTTGGGTGAAGCCACTGTTCCATTATTGAAACAACAACCTGTTTTGGCAACTATTTTGCGCGCTGGTTTACCGATGCACCAAGGATTGTTGAATGTATTTGACAGAGCTGAAAGTGCATTTGTTTCTGCTTATCGTAAACATACAACTGCGGAAGATTTTGATATTCATGTAGAATATTTAGCTTCTCCCAATTTGGATGGTAAAACATTGATTATTTCGGATCCTATGTTGGCAACTGGAAGTTCAATGGTGATGGTATATAAAGCATTATTGAAACAAGGAAAACCTGCACGGGTTCATATTGTGGCGGCCATTGCTGCTCCAGAAGCATTGGAATATGTGAGAAAACATTTACCAGATACAGCAAGTATTTGGGTAGGTGCCATCGATCGTGAATTGACTGCTCAATCGTACATAGTTCCCGGATTGGGAGATGCAGGCGATTTGGCATTTGGAGAAAAATGTTAATTTGATCAAGTATGCAGTGGCATTATTATTTTACCCTTTTTAGTCTTTCAATGATTAAATTTTTGTTCGCTCCTTTTGGTGGGCCAGGACTTAAATTGAATTTTCTTGAAACCTACGTCTCTTGCGTTGCCGGAGCGATTGTTTGTGCCTTTATTTTTTATTTTTCAAGTGAATATTTTCTGAAAAAAGCGCATCTTAAACGAAAAGCATTAATCGCTGAATCCATTAAAACAGGAGTTCCGTTGAAATTCAAACGCAAATTCACGTTCTTCAATAAGTTAATTGTCAGAATCAAACATCGGCTTGGAATCATTGGAATCTCTATGTATGCTCCTTTGTTTTTATCTGTTCCAATCGGATCCATCATTGCGGCAAAATTCTACGGAAAAGACAAACGTACATTTCCTTTTATCTTGATGGGAATAGTGATCAATGGCGGTATCACAACTGGTATGGCTTACGGAATTGCGTATTTATTCTAATGAAAACGCGACAACTCTTTTTTGACCTCGACAGAACGTTGTGGGACTTTGAAGCCAATTCCAAAAAAGCACTTCAACTCTTGTATGCTGAATTGGAGTTGCACAATCACATCGAACATTTTAGTCACTTCCACTATACCTATATTCGCATCAATGCTGAATTATGGACGGCCTATGGAAAAGGGAAAATCGATAAATTGGAATTGCGAGATAGTCGATTTAAAAAAACACTCAATCATCTCGGAATTTCAGATCATTCAATCACGCAACGTATGAGTGATGGATATATTGATCTGTCTCCACGTCAAACACTCTTGTTTCCCAATGCAATTGAGGTGTTGGAGCACTTCAAACAAGAAAATTACCGCATGCACATCATTACCAATGGCTTCAAGGAAGTGCAACACATCAAATTAGAAAACAGCGGTCTTTCTCCCTATTTTGACCTTGTTTTATGTTCGGAAGAAATAGGAGTCAACAAACCACATAGACCAATTTTTGAAGAAGCGATGAACCGCACAGGTTGTTTGCCTGAAGAAGCGATTATGATTGGTGATGATTTTAAGGTTGATATCATTGGTGCATTAAATGCTGGTTGGTCGGCCATTCATTTTGATCCAGAACACAAATTCAAAAAAGAACTGAATGTAAAACGCGTTCGCAATTTAGCTGATTTACCAGATGTGGTGAGTTTAATGCCGATTGTAGGAAAGTGATTTGAGATTGATAGACTGTTTTTGAGTTGTTATTAATCAAAAAACAGAAATGTAAGACTGGGAATTTAAGTGAATTGTTTCATTAATATATTCATTTAAAGTGTTATGCATTCGGTATTCCGATAGCTATCGGAATGCGGGATTACTGAGTTTTTAGTAATTCGACTAAATATAATGTTATTTATTTTCAAAAAAGTCACGTAAAATTGCGAATTTACGTGTCCGCCGTGGCTGATTGCGGGATTACTGAGTTTTTAGCAATTCAACTAAATGTAAAGTTCTGTATTTATTAAAAAAGGCACGTAAAATTGGGGAATTCAATCACTTGAAATTAGTTTTTATACCATTTATCTTTGAATTTACTTGAAAAGAACCACATAAGGACACAGAGAAAACATAGTGTATTCTATGTTTTCTCTGTGTCCTTATGTGGTTAAAATTGTTGATGAATTTCTCTTTTGCCATTAACCTGAATCTAAAAATAGTTCTTAGGTTATTGGAGAATAATCAAAGATAAAGTGGTATTACTGCGCGTTCTTCATTTGACGCAAACGCTCGTACAAAATCATTCCAGTCGCTACGCCAACATTCAACGATGCAATATCACCCGCCATTGGAGCTGATAAACGCACATCTGAAAGTTTCAATAAATCATGTGAAATACCATCTTCCTCCGATCCTAAAATAATGACAGTTGGTCCAAAAAAGTTGTATTTCTCAACACTTATTTTCGATTTTTCAGTACATGAAACGATCTGAAAACCACTTTGCTGTAAATAGAAAATGCTCTCTTTTAACAAATCTGATTTACAAACAGGAATCGTGTACAATGCACCAGCTGAAGTTTTCACAGCATCTGCAGTAACAGTTGCACTTCCTCTTGATGGAATAACGATTGCGTCAACGCCCATACAAGCAGCTGTTCGAGCAATTCCGCCAAAATTTCGTACATCCGTAATGCGATCAAGTACTAAAATACACGGTTCTTTTCCTTCGGTCAGCCATTGGTCAGCCAACGTTTCAATGTTTTGATAAACAACTGGAGACGTATATGCAATTACACCTTGGTGATTGGAAGAAGTGATTTTATTCAATTTTTCAATTGGCACAAATTGCAACTGAAAATCTTTGCCAGCCAACGTATCTTTTAATTCAGAGAACAAATCCTTGTCCATTCCTTTTTGAATGAGAATGCGGTTCAATTCCACTTCATTTTTCACTGCTTCAATCACAGCTCGAATTCCGTAGATTAAATCTTCAGGGTCTTGTTTTTCTTTTCTGAAACCATCTTTTTTAAACCCATCTCGTTGTCCACGATCACGGTCATTGTTATCACGTCTAAATCCGCGATCTTCTTTGTTGTCGTCGCGCTTAAATCCGCGATCATCATTTCTATTACTCATCTAACTTAATATCTAATTCAATTTCAACCAGTTGATCAATGGATTTTGCCACTGGACAAGCTTTTGCAGCTCGCACAACCTTTTCTGAAGTTACGGCATCCCAACCATTCCCTGTTAGATCGATTTCAATGACCAATTTACCGATTCTTCTTGGTGAGGATTCCATGATTTTGGTAACACTGGCTTTTCCATTTGTGAACTCGTGACCATGCTCATTGCAGTAAATCCCAATAATAGAGAGCATACAGGAAGCATAAGCTGTTGCTACTAAATCTGTGGGAGAGAATTTTTCGCCCTTTCCATGATTGTCCGTTGGGGCATCGGTATGAATTACAGTTCCAGATTGAAGGTGTACACACTCTGTGCGCAATCCTCCTAAATAGGTTACTTCTGCTGTTGCCATTGTATTCTGATTGCTTATTTTGTATTTTTGCATCGCACAATTACGAAGCGTGTAAAGGTACTGTTTTTACCTCGATTAAGGTGGGATTTAAGTTGAATTTCATTCCTAACTGTGAAGAGAGAATGCTATCAAAAATGTTAGAAAGTGTTGTGAAATAAGCGATATGTCAGAAGAACTTGTAACAAGCGATAATAACATCCGCATAAAAAAACCAAAGTGGTTGCGGGTAAAACTTCCAACTGGCGAAAATTACCGAAAGGTACGCTCATTGGTGGATGAACATAAATTACACACCATTTGCGAAAGCGGAAGTTGCCCAAATATGGGTGAATGCTGGGGAGAAGGAACTGCAACGTTCATGATCTTGGGTAATATTTGTACCCGTTCTTGCGGATTTTGTGCCGTCCAAACCGGTCGACCAGAAGAAGTGGATGTCTACGAGCCTGGTCGTGTGGCGAATAGTGTAAAACTAATGGGCGTGAAACATGCGGTGATCACTTCTGTGGATCGTGATGATTTAAAAGACGGCGGATCAGAAATTTGGTCACAAACGGTTCGTGCTATTCGTCATCAATCTCCGATCACAACGTTGGAAACCTTGATTCCAGATTTTGCAGGAAAATGGGAAAATTTACAAGCAATCATTGATGTAGCTCCTGAAATCGTTTCGCATAACCTTGAAACAGTACGCCGTTTGACCAAACAAGTACGTATTCAAGCAAAATATGATCGTAGTTTGGAAGTGTTGTTTCGCTTGAAAAAAGGTGGAATGCGCACCAAATCGGGTGTGATGCTCGGATTGGGTGAAACAGATGAAGAAATTATTGAAACCATGCAAGATTTAAGAGCAGTTGGAGTTGATATACTTACGCTCGGTCAATACTTGCAACCAACTTCAAAACACTTACCGATTGCTGAATTTGTGACTCCAGAACGATTTGATAAGTACCGTGAATTGGGATTGGAAATGGGATTCCGTTATGTGGAAAGTGGTCCGTTGGTAAGATCATCGTATCATGCCGAGAAGCATATTTTTGATTTATAAAAATCGTTCGATGAAACAATGGTTGTACCTAATGGTATGTTTATTAATTGTTTCGAGCATTTCTGCCCAGCAAACACCAAATGTTAAGCAAAACCAATTTGGATTTTTTATTGGAACAGGTAGAACAAGTTATAAAGACAAGTCTTATGTTGGAAGGTTAGGATTCGATGCAGGAATGGCTTTTATCCGACAGAATAAAAAGCGTAATTGTAGACTCGAATTCGATTTCTCTGCTTCACGTTGGAATTTCAAATCAAAAAAAAGCTATCAAAGTTATAACCCTCTATCAGATACGTTTTTAGTTAGTTACCGCAAAGCATGGTTTTTTGATATGGCGATAAAATCCAATATCAAGCTTTACAAAGGAGATAAATTTCGATTGTACTTAAGCGCAGGTTTGACGCTTGGTTCGTTTATTAATTCCCATCGCCGTATTGTGGAATATCTGACCTCGACAAATGCACAAGTATCAAGTGGTGAATGGATAGAAATAAAGCCCTTTACCTATGCTGTAATCGGTGTGGAATATGGCTTAATTAATGAAATTCCACTGAAAAAAAATTGGATCCTAAGTATCGATTTATTGATTCTTTCGAAAGTGACTTTTGAGTATGAAGCTAGCTACCCATTCAAGTTTCAGCAACTGAGAATAGGCATTCGAAAACCATTTGGTTTATATTGAATCTTATTTTTCAACAATTTTCTCTTCTCTTTTTTACTTAATGTCTACCTTTATCGCGAATTCAGAAAGAGAAATTATGAGCACATTCGACGTTACAATTATTGGTTCAGGACCTGGTGGATATGTCGCTGCAATTCGTTGCGCACAATTGGGAATGAAAACAGCATTGATTGAGAAATATTCAACCTTGGGAGGAACTTGTTTAAATGTAGGATGTATTCCTTCCAAAGCTTTGTTAGATTCGTCTGAGCATTTTTTCAATGCAACACACAATTTTGCTGCTCACGGTATCAAAGTGTCAAATGTCGAAGCAGATTTAGCACAAATGATTACGCGTAAAAACGATGTGGTAGCTCAAACGTGTAACGGTGTGAAATTTTTAATGGATAAAAACAACATTACTGTTTACGAAGGTGTAGGTTCATTTGTCGACAAAACAACTGTTGCTGTTACAGATAATGCTGGAAATAAAACAACCATTACAACAAAAAACGCCATTATAGCAACTGGTTCTAAACCCAATTTTTTCCCAGGAATGGAACCGGATAAAGATCGAATCATTACTTCAACGGAAGCATTAAATATGAAGGAAATTCCGAAACGCCTCATCGTAATTGGTGGTGGTGTGATCGGTTTGGAACTCGGGTCGGTTTATGCGCGATTAGGATCTGAAGTAGAAGTCGTAGAATTTGCTGATGCCATTTTCCCAACAATGGATCGCGGACTTGGAAAAGAGTTCATCAAGATTTTGAAAAAAGAAGGATTTAAATTCAACCTCGAAACGAGTGTTCAGAAAGTTGAAAATACTGGAAAAGGTGTAATCGTAACTGCGGTCAATAAAAAACAAGAAACCATCACAATTGAAGGTGATTATTGCCTTGTTGCCGTTGGTAGAAAAGCGTACACGGCTGGTTTAGGTCTTGAAAATATTGGTTTGACTGCTAATAATCGTGGTCAAATTGAAGTAAATGATCATTGCCAAACAGCTGTTCCTACTATTTATGCAATCGGTGATGTAGTTCGTGGAGCCATGTTAGCGCACAAAGCGGAAGAAGAAGGTGTATTCGTTGCAGAAACACTAGCTGGACAAAAACCGCATATCAATTACAACTTGATTCCAGGTGTCGTTTATACTTGGCCAGAAATTGCTGCAGTTGGTAAAACGGAAGAAGAATTAAAAGCGGCTGGAATCAACTACAAAGCAGGTCAATTCCCAATGAAAGCACTTGGTCGTTCGCGTGCAAGTATGGACATGGGTGGTTTTGTGAAAATCCTTGCCGACGCTGAAACAGATGAGATATTAGGAGTTCACATGATTGCTGCAAGAGCGGCAGACTTAATCATGGAAGCTGTTACTGCAATGGAATACCGAGCATCGGCTGAAGATTTAGCACGTATGTGTCACCCGCATCCAACGTATTCTGAGGCGATTAAAGAAGCGGCATTGGCTGCAACTGAGAATAGAGCTTTACATGTTTAAACTAGTATTGAATAATCGAGATCTCTTGTTCTATCGGGATTTATCGTACGGTCGGGATTTATCCCGACCCAATTAAAAAAACAATACAATTTAATTTAATTAGAACCAATCGATCAAAAGATTGTTCTGCTTAAAAAAGACAAATGACAGCAAAAAAAACCGGCGTATTATTAATTCAACTTGGAACTCCAGACAGTCCAGAGCGTGGTGACGTTGCTCGTTATTTGCGCGAATTTTTAACTGATCCGCGCGTAATCGACATCCCATATCTATCGCGACAGATGCTTGTTCGTGGAATCATTGTTCCGTTTCGTGCACCAAAATCGGCGAAAATTTACAAGGAATTATGGGCACTTGGAAATGGTGTTTCACCTTTGTTGACGTATACTGAAGCGGTTAAAAAATTGGTACAAGAACGTTTTTCGACGGAAGATGTAACGGTTGAAATGGCAATGCGCTACCAAAATCCTTCCATGGATGTTGTTCTGGAACGGATGCGAAAAGCGCATTATGATCAACTCATTATTATTCCATTGTTTCCGCAATATGCGAGTGCTTCAACTGGTTCTGCCATTGAAAAAGCAATGAATATCATTCGTAAATGGTGGGCGATTCCGGAAGTGAAAATTGTAAGTCAATTTTATGATCATGAAGGATACATTGATTCAATCGTTGCTAGAGCAAGTGAATTCAATTTAGCAGAATACGATAAAATAATGTTCTCTTATCATGGTTTACCCGAACGACATGTAGATAAAATATATGATGATAATTTGTGTGCAGATCACAATTGCGAAACGGAAGTTGATGAGGATGCAAAGTATTGCTATAAAGCCACTTGTTATGCAACAACTCGTATGATTGTTGCTAAATTGGGGTTGACAGAAGATCAATATGTGGTCAGTTTTCAATCGCGCCTCAATCAAAAATGGATTCAACCTTTTTCGGATGATATTATTCGCAAATGGGGGAAAGAAGGTGTGAAAAAAGTATTGGCCTTTAGTCCAGCTTTTATTGCCGACTGCTTGGAAACGTTAATCGAAATTGGTGAAGAATACCATGAATTATTAATCGAACATGGAGGTGAAAAAGTGCAGTTGGTGCCTAGTTCCAATGATCACCCGCGTTTTATTGATTGTTTAGAAAATTTGATTCGTCAACGCTTACCGATGTAAATTGAACTGTTCAATACAATCATTTTAAGTTTAAGTAAAACTACCCTATTATACAAAACAAGTAATTACGCCCTAAACTAAGGAATGAAATTAGCGTTCCTTTGTAGAGAATAAAGTAGGCAATCTGCCTCGTCCTAGTTCGAAGTTTCTTGGTTTTCAGTGGTTAGGTGTAGTAATAAGGGGGCAATTAGTTGCTTCCTTTTTTAGTTGTGTAAACTACTAAAAATCAATATATTACTTCATTTATATTCTGGGTACTGAACAATTTTAAAGTTCCTTTGTTTTATAAAAGTGGAATATCTGCTTCTTCCAAGTTCTAGGCTTCTTGGTTTTTAGTGGTTAGGTGTAGTAATAAGGGGACAATTAGTTGTTCCCTTTTTCTGTTGTTTAAACCACTAAAAATCAGTGTATTAATTTATTTGTATTCTGAGTACTGAACAATTTTAAAGTTCCTTTGTTTTATTGATGTAGAATCTCCACTTCTTCCAAGTTCTAGGTTTCTTGGCTTTTAGTGGTTAGTTGTAGTATTAAGGGAGCATTCGTTGTTCCCTTTTCTATTGGTGGTGAGAGTTGTTTTCTGAGTATTTTTTTAATTCAATCCTAGAACTCAAAAACTAGATCACAACATCACAAACGTCAAACCAACGCCCAATAATATTGCTGTCAATTTTGCAAGATTGAACTTGTGGTTTTCATTCGTTTCGAAAATAATCGTGGTGGAGATATGGAGAAACATTCCAACTACAATGGCTAGTAATAAATCCATGTATTGGAATTCGCCGCTCGTTTCCATGATCCAGCCAAGAAACATTCCCATCGGGGTCATCATTCCGAAAACACCTAGTAGAATCCAAGATAGTTTTACACTCAAATTGGATTGACGGAGCAGGGTCATTAAGGCGATCGCAACGGGTAATTGATGCAAAACAATCCCCAATAATAACGATTCGTGGTGATGTCCTTCATGGGCAGTATGATCGACAAATCCAGCCAATGGAATTCCTTCAATAAACGAATGCACAGACAAGGAAAACAGTAACATGTAAGGAATTTTCCGATGTGTATGCACATGAATGTGTCCGTGTTCAATGCCACCTGAGAAATATTCTAAAAACAATTGAACGAGGAATCCAATGAGGATCCAAACTCCGATCGAGGTGTTATGTTCGTGGTATAATTCAGGTAGAAAATGGGTAAAGGCAATGGCTAAGAGAAATCCTCCACTGAACGCCAAGGAAAGTTTGATCAATTGTTGTTGATTTTTACGCTCCAAAAACAAAACGATCAAACCACCTGATATAACTGATGCGATTAAGAATAACGTGTTGGCCAACAATCCGCTCATCGTTTTTTGCAAATCAAAATTAATCGATCAGAATTGATCGGGTTATAGGATTCAAGCGAATAATTTCCCAAAACTTCCATGATTTCAAACTGGGTATTTCCCAATAATTGTTGAAAGTCGATTAAATCCAATGCTTGTACTTTTTCTTGGTAAAAATGTGATTCACCTTCCGCTTCAAAGGCAATGGTTTTCACGATTTTCCCATTGGAAACTTCGCGTTTGATATGAAAAATGATTCCATCTCGGTTGATTTCTTGTCGCGGTTTTAATTCACGAATTACCTTTTCGACATTCATAAAGTCAATAACCAGTAAACCGTTTTGAGAAAGGCCGTTGTAGACGCTTTTCAGAACCTTGGAGTTATCTTCAACTTGATCGAAGTAACCGAAACTCGTGAACAGATTCAGCGCAATATCATAGGTTTCAGGAAGTGGATCGCGCATGTCATGCACAAAAAAGGTCATTCCTTCAGCTGCTTTTTCTTGTGCCTCAAGTATGCTGTTGGGTGAAAGATCACAACCAGTTACACTATACCCCAACTTGTTTAGAACGCGCGAATGTCTTCCTGCTCCACATGCTAAATCAAGCAAATGTGCCGTTTTATCAATAGAAAGATGAGCAGTAAGTTGGGTTAAAAAACCTTCAGCTTCGTTGTCATCTCTGTTACAATATAGTTTATGATAGTACGGGGAATCAAACCACGAAGCGAACCATTCGTTTGTATTAGCTGTCTGCATTGTCTCACAAAAATAAGTTTTTTTACTTGTTTAGACTAGAATCTGTTTAGAATCTGACTCATTTATTCAATAAATAGTACGAATTGAAGGCCGCTGTATAATTCTTTCTGCACAATTAGATTAACTAGAATTAGGAGTAATAGGCTAGTACTAGATTAATTTCTTGATTCTGCGATATTGCACTTCTTAATAATAAACCAATGAGTTTCTACCATCGCCTTGTTTTTTTCTATTAATGGTGTAATAAGTTCGACAGGATTATTATATTTGTCACACTTCGACTGAGGCGAACATGATAAAAAACGACATCTACGAATTGTATCAAACCATGGAAAGGGAGAATATCCTACTTTCCTTTAAAGGTGTGGTCACCTCAGATTTACTCACTTCTGTACTTTCAATCATGGAATCTAAGATGGATTACATGGATGAATCTCCTAAAACAAAGAAAAAAGTATTCAATGTTTTAGTGGAATGCCTTCAAAATCTCTACCACCATATTGATGATGGCGCTGAGTCCGTACAACGGAATATAGAACGGATCGAAGCAAAGTCAGCATTGTTTATGATTGCTAAAAAAGATGAGCAATTTGTAATCAGCACAGGCAATTACATTGATAGTGAAAGTGCACGTCAATTAGAAGAACGTTTGAAAACCATCAATGGAATGGATAAAGACGCGTTGAAATTGTATTACCAAGAAGTTCTCAATAATGGAAGTGTTTCGGATAAAGGAACCGCTGGTTTGGGGATGATAGATATAGCAAGAAAGTCAGGAAATAAATTGGAATACCAGTTTTTACAGGTTAGCGAAACCAATTCATTTTTTTGTTTGAATATTAAAATTGATTAACAGTTAGTTATGGAAAACTTACACCTTGAAGGCTCTGCAAAAACCCCTTCCATCCATTTTGATGCAACTGCAGGTAAACTTGAATTGAAAGGTCGGTCAATTCCAGAAAACTCCGTTGAGTTTTACAAACCTTTGAACGAATGGATTGATGCTTACGGAAAATCACCTATCGCTGAAACAGCAGTGGATGTGAAACTGGAATACTTTAACACCTCTTCATCAAAGTGCATTTTGGATTTATTTAAAAAATTAGAATCCATTTCTGGTGAACGTACGAAAGTCGTTGTGAATTGGTATTTTGAAGAAGATGACGAAGATATGGAGGAAGCAGGGCAAGATTACCAAGCCATTATCGGGCTTCCGTTCAATATTATTGAAGTAGAAGAAATCTAATTATCAATCCTCTCGCAAACACGAGGGGATTTTTTTTGCCATGAAAACACCATTCAACGTTGGAATAACCGGTGGAATCGGTTCAGGAAAATCAACCGTTTGTGACATTTTACAGGCGATGAATTATCCTGTCTACAATTCCGATCAACGGGCCAAGGATTTGATGGAATCTGACCCACAAATTCGCCAATCATTGATCGATGCGTTTGGAGAAAAAGTATTTGATCATGGAGTACTAAACCGATCTCACCTCGCGAAAATCATTTTCAACGATCCAACTAAACGGGATCAAATCAACGCAATCATTCATCCTGCTGTACGAACCGATTTTCAAAACTGGAGTAAGCAACAAACGACAGCAATTGTTTTCCAAGAATCAGCTCTATTGTTTGAAACTGGTGGTTATCAATTGCTCGATTTTAATGTACTCGTTGTTGCACCAATCGAAGATCGCATTCAACGTGTTTTGGTGCGTGATAAAACAGATCTTGAGGCTATTCAATTGCGCATGAACAATCAACTTGCAGATGAAGAAAAAATCCCCTTAGCAGATTTCATCATTGAAAATGGACAGCATTCAGTTGTGTTACCTCAAATTCTCTTGTTGCTGGAAAAACTCCATGAGTTAACTGGGAAAGAATAGTAACATTCTTGGCTCTTCGTCATAAAGTGTTTCAGCAATTCAGAAAACAGCTTTTTTACCATCCGCCACGGCAAATTCTAAATAGGAGAATAATACCATTTAAGCATTGAATTTACTTGAAATTAACCACATAGATAAGATAGATAACATAGTGCATTTTATGGTTTCTAGGTGTTCTCATGTGGTTAAAATTGATCATGAATTCCTATCGTGTTATTACAGAAAAATCAAAGATAAACTGGTATAAATAGTCACGAATAATCAATCGCCGATGGTGATTCTAATTCGATCTGTATTAATTAGTATTTTGACACCTTTTAATTTTCGGCGGTGGATAGGAAACAATACACGAGTGATCAAGAGAAAATCAACATCATCCTAAATTATTCGTTTTTCAACTAACTATAACGGAGAACGACTTTACTTCAATTCCTCGTAATCATCAAAATGAGTTGGATCATCTTGCGGGTTTTGTGGATTGTTGTCGGTTGGTTTAGTGAAGGCTTGACCGGATAGCAATAATGTAAAAGAGCTCACCAATCGAATCAAGATGTTAAGGGTAAAGAAAAAACCAACAATCTTAAAAATGAATCCAAAAACAGGCGATTTTTCAATCCCAATAATATTGGTGTAAAACCAAGTAGATGCTGGATTTTCTGCGTAATTCGGGTAGATTGCTAGAAAAACAAACAAACCTAAACTTGCAACAATCACACCCAATTCTAGGTTCATGTTCAATTGTTGAGGTTGCTGAACACCACGATTTTGAAATTGTAAAATCATGAAGCGGGAACGCATGTTTTGCATTTTCCCTAAGAAATACATGAGTAAAATCAGACCAGAAAGAATGAGATCCAATTGTGAAGAATCCGTTTTCGTTCCACAAAACAAAATAGTAATGTCCGCGATTAGGAAATATTGAACCAATTTTAGGCTCAATGCTATTGGATATGCTAGAGGTAATCCTCCTCGTAAAATGGTGAGTCCGAAACGGATCAATCCCCAAATGAAACTGAAAATGGCAAGCACCACTCCCAATCGAAATACTAAGCTTAAAAAGTCCATCGGTGCAAAAGTCGTAATTTGGTTGGTATTAGACAACTCTGTTTTCCTTTGTCTTTGGTATATTTGAAACAAAATGATTTAAAATGAGAAAAAAGCTGGTAGTTTTTATACTGTTATTGTCGACTTCTTTTGGGTTCGCCGAAGAAGGAATGTTGATTCCTTCATTAATTGAGGCTTTTGAATCGGATATGAAAGCGATGGGAATGCGACTTTCTGCTTCTGATATTTATAATGTAAATAAATCGTCTATCAAAGATGCGATCATTCATTTTGGTGGTGGTTGTACGGCGGAAATTGTTTCAGCTGAAGGTTTATTGCTTACCAATCACCATTGTGGTTACAGTCAGGTTCAATCACACTCTTCGTTAGAAAAAGATTACTTGAAATATGGTTTCTGGGCGAAAACAAAGGCAGATGAATTATCCAATCCTGGGTTAACTGCTACTCGAATCGTTCGAATTGACGATGTGACAGAAGGGATGTTGTTTGGAACTGCAGGAATTACAAGTGGTGAAGAGCTCCAAAAAATCATGACGGCTAACATGAAAAAATTGGTGGAAGATGCCAAACGCGGGACGCATTATGAAGCAGTTGTTCAAGCTTTCGATTATGGAAACAGCTATTATTTAATGGTGAAAGAGGTGTTTTTAGATGTGCGATTAGTTGGAACTCCACCAAATTCGATTGGTAAATTTGGAGGTGATACCGATAATTGGGTTTGGCCTCGACATACAGGTGATTTCTCTGTATTTAGAATCTACGCTGGAAAAGATAATAAACCAGCAGCCTACAGTGAAGACAATGTTCCTTACATTCCTTTGCATCATTTACCGATTGCATTTAAAAATAGAGTAGAAGGCGAATTCACGATGGTTTATGGTTTCCCTGGAGTAACAGAACAGCATTTATCTTCTGGATACTTAAAATACATTGTGGAAAAACAACGTCCGATGGAAATTTCCATGCGTACAAAATCACTTTCTGTCATTGATGCAGGAATGCGTTCTTCTGATCAAACACGGATCCAATATGCTGCCAAACAAGCGCGAATTGCAAATGCATGGAAGAAAAATATCGGTCAAATTGATGGATTGAAAAACTTAGACGCTGTTGGATTAAAAGTGAAATTTGAAAAAGAATACCAATTGCGCGCTAATTCAAAAGAAGAATGGAAAAAATATGCTGGATTGGTCACTCGAATGAATAAACTCGTTGATGAAAAAAGCGTTTTTGAATTTCATTTGACATTGTTCTATGAATACTTATATGTTGGACCAGAATACTTCAAATTAGCAAGATCTTTGGAAGATATTGAAACAAACTACGAGAAGTATAAAATGAGTGGTGAGCTTCAGAAGAAAGTGGATAATTTAATCAAAGGTGCTGATGGGTTTTTTAAAGACTATGATGCAAAAGTCGATCAACAAATTTTCAATTTACTAACTGCCGAATTTGCAGCGAACTTAGATCCTAAATTTGCAATTGAAGGATTGAAAAAAGAGGAACTCTCTCAACTGATTTACAGCAAATCCATTTTTGTAAATAAAGAACGATACCTGGCTTTTCTAAAGAAATTAGCTACAGGTAATAATTTCAAAAAGTTAAATAAAGATCAAGGTTACATGCTTTTCAAAGAATGTTGGGGAGTGTTTCAAAAAGATGTGCGCCAACAAGCTTTTGACTTTTCAGATGAAATGGATGCCTTATTAAAAGTCTATGTGGAAGGAAAAAAAATCATGTTCCCTGATCTCAAACAATGGTCTGATGCGAATTCTACTTTGCGAATTACTTATGGAAAACTAGAAGGTTCTGCACCAACAGACGGTATGACATATACTTCTCATACTACACTTGCAGGAATCATTGCTAAAAATCAAACAGGAAATCCTGATTTTGAATTATTGCCACGAATGAAAGAACTGTATGATCAAAAAGATTACGGTGATTATGCGCAAGATGGCGAATTGTGGGTTTGTTTCACAGGTTCAAATCACACCACTGGTGGTAATTCAGGTTCGCCAGTACTCAATGCAGATGGTCATTTAATGGGATTGAATTTTGACAGATCGTGGGAAAGTACGATGAGTGATTACTTATTTGATCCAAGTCGTTGCCGCAATATTGTCGTGGATATTCGCTACGTATTGTGGGTAATGGATAAATATTCTGGCGCAAAACATTTGGTAGACGAAATGACCTTAGTGAAATAAAATTGCTTAGGTTAGTTGTTTGATAAAATCAAAAATTAGAATTTAATTGTTAAAAAAGCATAGTTCACATGAAACTCAAATCAATTCACAGTTTGATTATTTGTTTGTTGCTCACAAGTTCGCTTGTTGCTCAAAACAATACCAATCAACCCGAAGTAAAAGTGCTCAACTATGCTGATTTAAATGGTGTTCAGCAACTCAATAAATTAGAACTGGGTGTTCGTTTAGCCAATCAAGATGCTGTGCGCGTGAATAATTTCCTCAGACAATCCACAACAGCTCAATCCGAAATGATCAATCCATTTTTACAATGGGAATTGGATATTGAAGCAACCATGACGCACACCGAAACAGGTATGGTGAAAGTCATTCCGGCCTTTTATTACAGAGAGTATGAACGCGATGTGACTTCCAATTCATGGAAAGATGTTGGGACTTTTTATCCAATGCGCATTCGTTTTGCACCGCCACTCGTAGGAAGTTGGACTTGCTCTGTTTCTATCAAAATCAAAGGAAAACCAGCAGTTGTGACTTCTACAATTGAATATAATGTCATTAAAACAAGCAAAAAAGGCTATGTTTCTGTGCACTCGAATAAACGGAACCTGCAACTAGATGGAAAAATTATCTTTCCTGTTGGATTGAATTTTCCATCACCGACAATTGGCGTAAATAATTACCATACCTCTTCAAATGGCGGAGCAGATTTATTTTCCCCAAAAGAAACACACAAAGTGACCAAATTAACAGAATGGATGCGTTACCATAATGATATTAAGGCCTATAAAGAACAAGGCGGTCAATTTATTCGCATCCTGCAATCTGGTTGGTCATCATTACTTGAATTTGAGAAAAAGGGGAATTATTTTGACCGACAACCTTATGCATGGGAGCAAGATCGTTTATTGGAATATTGTGAAGAAAACGGCGTATACATTCATTTTGACTTGATGCAACAAGAACCATTTATGAGTTACGGTAATTACGATATGTTTGATTGGGATTGGTCACATTACCGTGCTGATAAATCGTATTTTGATCAGGATATTTTCCCAGAATACTGTTATGCTGATGGTAAAAACAAACAACCTTATGAAGCGCTTACCTTAGAAGAAGATTTGCGTTTTCATGAACAACGAACACGTTATTATATTGCCCGATATGGTTATTCAACAAGTATTTATTTGTTTGAAATCTTGAGTGAACCTTGGCATATTGGTGAATTTAGTGGAACCGAAGAACCGTTTACGATCAATGATGAATTAGGTAAAATCACACGAGAAGCAGTTCAAAAATACCACGAACGATTGGCCAGTTACATCAAAGATTCCATGCAACACACCAATCAACTTGTTGGAATTGATATGTATACAGCCAAATTTTACGAAGGTGAATTGTTTTTAGATCAAAGTATCTACCATCCAGCGATAGATGTGGTGAGTTTTAATCCCTACTCATCGTTTCCTGATAAACTGATTGTAGCAAAGAGTTCTTCGAATAATGTTGTTGCTGACAATGAAAACTCGATGGCGAGAATGGTGTTGACTATAGGAGGGAAATGCGGTAAACCAATTATGATAGGAGAAGGTGGTGCCGCTGATGGCGATGAAGCAGCTGGTTACCCGCAACAGTATTTGGATATGATGACCTTTGGTTTTACGGGATTAGCAGGGTATTATTCGTGGGTTGGTTGGAATACGAAGCAAGATTTTCTGTGGTCTTCCATTATCAACGCACAACAATTCATGAACGGTTCTGAAGTCAACGCAACGTTAAGTAATGGTAATGGCTTTTGGGTGCAAGGAAGACAAGCAGAACGCAATTTGAATCGCGATGCTAAAAATGGAAAAGAAACCCAATATTATATTTCCCAAGACCAATTGCAAGCTGTAGGTTATGTCAAAAATAGATCGTTTAATTATTTTACTAAAAGTACTTCTCAAGCTGAATTGAAAACGAATTTTGAAAAGCCTTTTAATGAACTCACAGACATGTCTTGGGACACGGGAAAACCGTTGATCGTTGAGGGTTTAGAGCGCAATAAAACGTATCAAATCACGTGGTACGATTACAAAACAGGTGCGTCAATTCTCACAGAATGTATGAAAGTCAAAAGGGGGAAATTCAAATTGCGTTTTCCTGAATTGACCGTTACAGCAGGTAAAACAGAACGTCCTGCTTTGTGGTTTTCAATGGTGCAACAGGAATGTCCTGAGTAAAAGGTGTGTTGGTGAGTGGTGAAACTACTCGATGTAGGATTCCCTTTACTTCCGTCAAAAGACCTTTGCTGCTTGCGAATCGCGCCGTGGTGTGTGGTGAACCTTTAGAAGCCTTCTGCAGTGTTAGTTGGGCGTTTGTTCATGCCTCCTCACTTCATGGTTAATCGCCCACGCCCAGCTGTAAACGCCCCAAGCTCTGCTGGAAACCAACCACGTTCATTTGTGAACTTCCCATGCTTATCTGTAACCCTCCCACGTTCATCTGTAAATCGCCCACGCACTACTGTAAACTCCCCACGCTTATCTGTAAAACACCCACGCACTACTGTAAACCTCCCACGTTCATCTGTAAATCGCCCACGCACTACTGTAAACACCCCACGCTTATTTGTAAAACCCCCAAGCTCTACTGTAAACCTCCCATGCTCATCTGTAAATTGCCCAAGCTCTATTGAAAACCTTCCACGCTCAGCTGTAAATCACCCACGCTTTGCTGAAAACCCTCCACCCTCTGCTGAAAACCCTCCACGCTGTAGAACCCTTCTAAATCACCTGCTGATCAATCAATTACTACAACCAATCACGCAATAACCCCCTCATTCAACTCGATAACTAGTTGTTTTTGATGTTTTTAGCAAAATACGCATATACGAATCGGCGCATCATGTGCGTTATCAGCTTATTAACCAGTCTTCCGAATGAACATTCACTCTTTGGGCGACCATAAAACATATACGTTATGAATAACAGAGGCAATAACAGATTAAAGATGTACAAAGCAGTACAATCGGTTTGTGAATCCAATGAAGCAGCTTGGGAAGCTGTTCCAGCTTTTGTAAACGCTTATGACCATTTCACAACCAAATTAAGTGAGCTAGATAACTTGGTTTCGTTACAAGGGAATGGTACAGTGGGGGTGAAGAAAGTGAAAGACAAGGACCGCGAAAAAACCGCCGAGCGCGCGCACAAAATCGCTAGTGCACTCAGAGTTTGGGCTACAAACTCAGGCGATGTCCTTTTGGCAGAACGATTACACTTCACGAATTCCGGCCTCACACACAAAGGAAGTACAACAGCATTATTGCTCATGGGCAGGATCAAAGAAGCGGCAGTAGAGCATGCTACCGAATTATACGCTTACGGAGTTACACAAGCCCACATTGATGAATTGGTCGAACGAGTAGATCAGCTCTCAGACACCTTTGGTTCCATGCGCAATGCGATAGTCGACCGTGCTAAAAACACAAAACTAATCGAAGAAGTGTTCCATGAAATAGACCTCTTGCTGCGTACCATCATTGATCAATTGGTAGAAGTGCTTGAAGAAAACAACCACGACTTCGCCATCAGTTACCGTAAAGCCCGCGAGGTAGTGGATCTACACGGTAAACGCAACAAACCGGGAAATGAGGAACTCCCGAAAACAGCGTAAAGCACTGTAAAAAGAAAGAGAGTCTCGATATTTACTGTTGGGACTTTTCTTTTTACCCTCACGCTGTTTCCCCACTACCCAATCCTCACGCTCACCCTGTCATTCGTCGTTCATTTCAATAATTATATGTACTATTGAAGAGTATAAACAAATCACATTCATGAACACATTCACGAGATAGCAGGAGGATCTATTTACAAATATTTCATTTCGATTGTAGAATCAAAAGTTATTTTTACAAACGAAGTTCATAAAATTTATTAATGACAAAAGAAGAAAAATATATTGCACGAATATTATTGAAATCAAGGTTTCATCAGGCAGACAAACAGTCTTTTGAAGACTTATTCACAAAAATCAAGCAAAGTGAAGATGGAAATTTCAAACAAGTAAAACCACAAGGCAGATTAGGTGATGGGAAATGTGATGGTTTCAATGCAGTAAAAGAAGAGTATTATCAAGTTTATGCACCTGAAGAACTTACAGGGAATGAAGCTACGATGCTTTCAAAAATGGATTCCTCTATAATTGGACTAATTAAATTTTGGCAGGAAAAAGATTTTAAGGTTAGCAAATTTTACTATGTAGTAAAAGACGATTACAAAAATGTTTATCCATTACTTTACATAAACGCAAAAGCAATTGCTACAAAATACACGATTGAATGTGAAATTTTAATTTGCAAAGACCTTGAAGATACTTTTCTGAAACTTGATGAGGATAAAATGATTGATATTCTTGGAGGTATTATTCCAGACCCTTTAAACATAACCAATGTGGAATACGGTGTAATGCAGGAGGTAATAGCATTTCTTCTACAAAGTAAAGCTCCTAAAATAAAGGAAGAAATCCCAACGCATCCTGATTTTGAAAAGAAAATAATTTTAAACTCATTGAGTAAGGCGGTTTCTGACTTTCTAAATGCTGGACAAAGACAGAATTTTGTGATTAAAGATTATTTTGAACTTAACAGCAAATTTATTAAAGAAGAATTGAGGCAAATATTTAATAATACTTACAAACAAGCAGTTTTAGAAATACCAGAAAGTGACACAAAAAATGACGAGATTTTTCAGTTTATAGCTGACAAGTCAAGTCCAAAAGATAACTTTGCATTTCACAATGCTGTTTACGTATTAATGGCTTACTATTTTGAATATTGTGATATCTTCGAAACACCAAACAATAATTAATTTATGATTTTGCCATCAAAACATATTAGATTTTCAGAATCATTAATGGGACTAGGTGGAATATTATTAAGTTTTATAAATGAACCTAAATCTGTAGATGAAATTTGGTTCAAATATTCTGAAATAAATAATTCAAAAAGAAGATTTCCTGCGTATCATAATTTTGATAATGTTATTCTAGCATTGAACTATCTTTATCTTATTGGAGCAATAGAAATTAATACTAACGGAAAAATTCAAAATGCGGTTAATTGAATTAAGAGCAAATAAAAAATCTTTTCATACTGTATCATTTAATCCAAATGGTATAACAGTAATTGCTGCTATAAAAGAAACTCAAGACCAAAGAAAAACCTATAATAGCGTTGGAAAGTCTCTATCAATAGCATTAATACATTTTTGCTTAGGATCAAACGCCAATACTGAGTTTGAGAAATTGGAAGATTGGATTTTTACACTTGAATTTAAAATTGAAAACGAAAAATTCACTACAACTCGCTCAACAAAGAATCAAAAAGAAATTGAGCTAAATGGTGAAAAATATTCGATTAAAGAATTTAATAAAATTTTAGAAGAAAAATTATTTAGAATAAAAGAAAATACTAAATATGTAACTTTTCGAAGTTTACTTCCGCGTTTTATAAGATATGGAGAAGATGGTTATATTTCAAATGATAGATACATAAAAAAAGAAAATCCTTTATCTACTCTTTTAAATAATGCCTTTCTTTTAGGATTGGATACTGATTTAATTCTTAGAAAATCAGAATTAAGGGAGAAAGAACTGAATATCGGCAAATTAAAAGCACAACTAAACAATCCAGAATTTCAAGCAATTTTTGGAACTGGAAATAAGAAAGATTTAGAAATCAAGATTGTAGAACTTGAAACACTAATTAAAAGATTCAGAAAAAGTATTGATGAATTTATAATTGCTGAAGATTACAATTCGATTAGAAAAGAAGCAGATAAAATTTCTTATACTCTTAAAAATTATAAAAATAGAGCTACAAAATTACAGATTGCTATTTCTAATATTGATAAGAGTTTAGAAATTCAACCAGACATTTCAAAAGAGCAAATAATTAAATTGTATGAAAATGCGAAATTTGAGTTGGGTGAAATGGTTTTAAAAAAATTAGCTGAACTTGAAGAATTTAATAGCCAAATTTTAGATAATAGAAAACGAAAATTAATTCAAGAAAAAAGAGACTTTGAAATACAATTGATTGATGTAAGTAAAATAATATCTGAACTCGGTCAACAAGAAGATGAAAAATTACAATATTTAAATTCAACAGGTGCTTTAGACGATTACACTAAATTAAATCAAGCGTTAAACGACAATGAAAAAAAACTACATTCATTGTTGCAATATAAAAAACTTGAAACAGATTATAAATTGTTTGTAGAAGAAAACAAAAAAGATTTCACAAATGAAAATATAATAACAGCTAAGTACATTGAACAAGTTGATGATTTGATAAAAGAAAATATAATTCTTTTCAAATATTTTGTTGAAAAATTTTATTCAGAAAAAAACTCTGGTATAACAATTTTAAATAATGAAGGGAAAAATGCTACTAGGTTTGATATAAAAGCTAAAATTCAAGATGACGCAGGAAATGCAGTAAAAGAAGTGAAGATATTCTGTTATGATTGGACTATATTAAAAGGCAAGCACAATCATAATGTCCAATTTTTGTTTCATGACAGTAAAATAACTGGAGACATGGATACTCGACAAGTTAAAACTATGTTTGAAGTAGCAAATAACGAATGCAAACTTGAAAATTTTCAATATATCATATCATTAAATCAAAGTGTTATTGATGGCTTAAAATTGGAAATGAGTGAGGAGCAGCACAAAGAATTAGTGTTAGATAATATCAAATTAACTCTTAGCGACAAATCTCCAGAAGAAAAACTACTTGGAATTCAAGTTGATTTGGACTATGACAGATAATCAACGCACCGAGACACTTGTAAACTGAACAGACCAAGCTTATAACAGCACCGACGTAAAAGTGGGGGGGTAAACTGCTGAGCAAGCAGTAAAAATGGATTTTATTAAGAATAGCCTTAGGAACAAATCAAACTAATGTCATGTAACTCTAATTTTGTTGTAATAAATGTCATCTCCCTAACCTCCCTTCACCACTTCGTTAAGTAGGATGTAGATAACATTTTTTCTAAAAAAAACAGAACTTCTTTAAACTTTGTGCCTTTCGTTGAAATTTCATTCTTAGGTTTGTAAGATTACCATTGCTTCCTTAAAACATGCAGTACTTCCCCATTTGTTTGCTCCTTAGCAGTGAAAAAACTCGTCATAAAAAAATCATTCAGGCAAAATCTCCATTTTCTCTGCGAAATGGTAGCAATAATCGCGTAAATCTTCTGAGATAAGTGTTTCGCCTGTCGCCTTTTCGAAGGTATCAGCCATGGTGATTAATGTCTGGTGAAAAAACTGTTTCATTTCTTCGATAGACATTTCGTTGGTCCACAAATCAATTTTCATGGTGTTTTTTTCGTCTGGATTCCAGAGTGATAGGAAAAACGCACGAGCTGGTGCTTTGTCAATTCCACCATCACTGGCAGACCAGCGCATGTTGAGCGGCAAGTTATTCGCATTCAATCCTACTTCAATTTCGATTGTCGATTTTTTTACAATTTTCTCTTCCATTCCTTTGTTGTTTCTATCGGTTTTATTCCGCTAATTCGTATTCTTGTAGTATCTCTGTATATGGTAAGTTCATTAATTCTTGCATTGAAATGTCGTGTTGAGACATGTAGCTTTGAATGATTCTCCAACCAAGAAATTGTCCTAAACGATCGGGACCCTTTTCTGGAAGACCAGTCGTAAAAGGTGCATCATTTAATAAGTTCGCTTGTGTTCGTTCACTTGAATCAAAGAGTAGTTTTTCTTTCACCAAATAATCCCAAAAAGATCGTTCATTCTTCAATGCCCAATTATAGTCTTTTTCGGAGTAACGCATAATCCAGTTTTTAGGTTTATCAGGAAAAGCAGCTTCAGTTAAATAAATGATTTTCCCCCAATGAATGATGGCACTGATAGTATTCGGATTCTCTTTTTGACTCACCATATTACTCATGATCCAAGCAGCAATCGCATCGCGTTCCAAGTATTGCGCATCCATTTTTTCTTTGATCCATGGAAAGAATTCTTGCTCAGGCAATTCAGCAATGACATCTGTTTTTGCACCTAAATAACGTTCCAATCCAATCGCAATTTCCTGATCAGTGCAAAAGGCACTACTCGCAAAATAGGAATTCATATACACAATTTCTGAAGGAAGTTTTGCTTTGGGTAAATGAACCTTCAGGTGCTTGAATGCTTCGATCATTGTTGTTGTTCGGGCAGGTAAATCGGTGAATTTTTCTTGAATTCGTTTTTCTAAACGAATCACATACGGATCGTTTTTAAACTGCACCAAACTGTGGGTCAACTTAGGATCCATTACACTTCCAACCCTTAAGCAGTACCCCAATTCATAGTCAACAATATCAGGAGTACGAACACGTTGTTCCATTAAAATCCCCAACAATAAAGTTGTATCTGTGTGATTCAGAATTGAATCGATGTTGGTGTGACGGATAGAAAGTGAAACCCCTTCCGTACTTATATCCAGCGGATTGTTCGTACAAGATGTTATCATTAACAAGGTACAAAACACAACAAGTAGTTTGCGATAAATCATCTAATAATTATTAACAGCCCCAAAAATAATCATTCTGATTTCAATGAAAGGGATTATATTTGTCTCATCATTTCTAACGACGTATGAAAAAAATTTTATTATCAGTTGTTTGTGCAAGCTTTGCATTGTCACTTTCAGCCCAAGAAGTAGCAGCAAAAAAAGTTCAAATGGGACTTGCTTATCAGTTTGGATTAAACTTCAATAAGCCAGGTACAAAAGTAATTGAACGTGATGGTGCAGGTGTCCAAAACATGATTGGAATGAACCTGAACTTTAGTTTTAACCAAAACATTGGTCTATCAACAGGTTTGGAGTTTGATTTTGAATCATTCAAATACGATGTTGTAACTACGAGCCCGATCTATTACAGATACATCGATAGTAAAATTTTACAAAAAGAAGAATCAATCATCGGCAGCAAGTTGTACAATTTGCAAAGCCGCAAACAAAAAGCAATCTACGCTACAATTCCAACAATGTTATTGTTCCGTACGAACATGCTTGGTTCATTCCGTTACTATGGAAAATTCGGTGCTCGTACGAGCTTTGTGTTATCCAATACTATCAATGACATTGGTTTTAACTTAACAGGTGATTCAATCAATGGTTCTCAAGTTGCGTTTAATAACTCAAACATGAAAGCGAAAGGCGATATGTTCTTCTTGCGTTCTACCATTGGTTTGGCAGGTGGTGCTGAATGGAATTTCACTGGAAACACTTCTTTGTTTGCTGAAATTGGATTCTATTATGGATTCACTGGTGTTCACCGTGGTGATGCAATTGGTGGTGATGATAAAGAGCGTAATATGACCATGTTCCAACAAGTTAATGGAGCAAGTGATTACCTTAATTTTGCTGCAAAACAAAAACAAGTAGTATTAAAAATCGGAATTTTGTTCTAAACAAAACCAACGAAATAATAATCCCAGTCTCTTATTGAGTCTGGGATTTTTTTGTTCTTAGTTGAATCACTTCTGAAACAAAGAAAATAGGGATATTTTTTGTAGTTTCGGCAGTCTCATTGGAAAACAGCCATGAAACATACTCAAAAAATAGTTGAACATATCACAAACTGGATGTTGTCGTATTGCGAACAGGCTGGAACAGATGGTTTTATCATCGGCATTTCTGGTGGTATTGATTCAGCTGTGACTTCTACATTGTGTGCATTGACTGGTAAAAAAGTACTCGTTGTGAGTATGCCTATTCGACAATCAAAGGCAGAACATGAACGTGCTACCGAACACATTTCTTGGTTGCTTCAAAACTTTAAGAATGTAGCAACAACAACTGTTCATCTTACTGATGTATTTGACTTGTTAGAGCACAATTTAGGTTTGGAATCAGAACATCATTGGTTGGCAATGGCAAATACCCGTTCTCGTTTACGTATGACTACCTTGTATGCACTTGGTCAAGTCAACCGATTATTGGTTGCGGGAACAGGAAATAAAGTGGAAGACTTTGGAGTTGGATTCTTTACCAAGTATGGTGATGGAGGTGTGGATATCAGTCCAATCGCTGACTTGTTGAAAACCGAGGTGTTTGAAATTGCTGAATCGATGAACATTGTTGAATCGATTCGCCAAGCAAAACCAACTGATGGTTTATGGGAAGATGGACGATCAGATGAAGATCAAATCGGTGCTACGTATCCTGAATTGGAATGGGCAATGGATTATTCAGGAGAAGAAGAAACACTTACAGATCGACAACGTGAAGTATTGGCAATTTATCGTCGGTTAAATCGTTTAAACAAACATAAAATGGAACCAATTCCAGTATGCATACTTCCCAACGAATTGAGATGAAAAATAAACGAATAGAACATTATGTAGTACTTCTTGTATGCATAATTTTCCCCATGTTGAGTATCGGTCAAATTGATTTTGATAATTATATTCCATTGCAATCTAAAGGGTACGTTCCAGAAGATTTTTCCATTACTACCAGTGACAAAATTAGCGAAGCACAAGGAGAACGAAGAGATGGATTAACCGCCAAGCAACAAGAAGTGTTTGTTGAACAAGTCAATTATACCATTGATGGTTTGTTAAAATCTGGTCTCGTTACGTATGGTGATGAGGTTACCGATTACATTCAACGAATTGGAGACCGCCTGACAGATTCTGATCCAGAACTCAAAGGACGCTTGCGTTTTTATACCTTAAATTCAAATGAGGCAAATGCTTTCTCAACAGATCAGGGAATGGTGTTTGTTACTACCGGATTGATTGCTCAGATGACGAATGAAGCACAATTGGCATTTGTTTTAGCACATGAAATCATTCATTACCAAGAAGAACATGTACTTGATTTATACGATTATGTAACCGATAATAAATCACTTACTTACGGTGAAAAAGTGCGTTTCTTTAGTAAGTACTCACGCGATAATGAATTTGAAGCAGATAAAATGGGCGTAAAGCTCTTTCATGCAGCTGGTTATTCGCCTTCTGAAATCACAAAAACGTTCGATGTCTTAATTTATTCCTATTTGCCATTTGAGGAAATACCCTTCCATAAAGAATACTTTAACACAGAGCATCTATTCGTTCCAGAACAATTGTTTAAAGGTCGTAAGAATGAAATTACAGCCAAACAACGCTACAACGATCAATTCACTTCCCATCCAAATGTCGCCAAACGCATAGAGGCTTTGGAAAAGGAAATTGCGACTTATTCAGATTGGGGAACAGTGCTCAATTTTCCAGAACAATCATTTGATGAAGTGCGGACTATTTGTAGGTATGAATCCATTTTGAATGATGTATACGAAGATAAATCGATTGATGCCCTGTACAGTATCTTTTTATTGGAGCGTGAGCACCCGAATTCGCGGTTTTTGAACCTCTGTAAGTCACAGATTTGGTTGGAAATGATGAAGGAAGAGAAAAGTAATCGTAATTACTACAATCCTTATGCAAACCTGAATTATTCCTACGACGGACAGTTTTATGAAGGTGAAATTTCGTTATTAAACTCTTTTTTAAAACAAGTGCCAGATGAGGGTCAAGTTGCGCTTGGATTGCGAATAATACACGATGTTTACTTTCAAGATACAACAGATCTATTGTTGGCCAAAATGTGGCGAAAAGCAATTCAAGTTGCCGCAGCGAATACTGAATTTGAGTTAGAACGATTTTCCTCCAATAATTTTCAAGAGGCAATTATTCAATTAGAAGAAGCGAAAAAAGCACAAGAAGCTGGTGATTCTCTTGGTGTTTCAATCCAACGATGGGACAAGTATGAAACCATTAAGAATCAACGTTCAGGATTAACGTTTGATTCAGGAATTGATTCAACAAAATTTTACCTCTACGGAATCTCTGATTTGGTAAAGGATTCTAGCTTCCAAAAGGAATTCAATCGTTTTCACCTAAAAGTGAAAGAAGAAGAGCAAGAAGAAGAAGATTTCTTCATCATGACGGATGCTGAACAACAAGAAGTGAATGCAGAAGAGATTGAAGCCGAATTACACATCGGTTTAGACACTGTTTTATTGGTGAATCCTTTTGTAACTGAAATACGAGGGTACAATGACGTTGATTTTGAAAAATCAGATGAATTAGAAGAAACTTTGTTAAAAGCTGTTGAAACGATTGGAAAAGACGTTGATGTAGTGATTAAACGATTAGATCGGACAGAACTTGAATCCATGACTACGCAGCAGTACAATGATTTAGCACTCATTATGCGGAGTTTAGAAAAAGGTGTCCAAACAACGAATCCAGATGTGTTTATGCTTGATTTGGAACGTTTAGACAGCTTGAAATTGGTGTATGGAAGTTCAAAAGTGATGTTACTAACACTAGATCATACGTACAATGACCATATAAATATTGTCAATGGAATTGCGTTTACGATACTTTTTCCTATCGGAATGATTTATTTTCCAGTAGCATTATTAAATGCGCATACAACAGAGTTAAGTGTCTATATCATGGACTTAGAAACGGGAGAGATGATCGTTGATAAGTCCTATTATTCAAAAGATCAGGCATCTCGTAAAATGCTTGAAGCTAGGTGCTACGCATTATTCAATCAATTAAAAGAAAAAGGAAATGAGCAGAAATAAGATATTCATGATTGCTGTTCTGCTCTTTCTTTCGAAAGGTGTATTAGCGCAAGAAGTTGGTTTTTTTGGAAAAAAAACGTTCATTGAAATTGGAGGACAAGCACAATTACCACTCATATTTAATGCAGTAAATCGAGATAAGGGTTACATAGTAAAATCAGGAACATTTCATAAATCCTATAACCTGAAAGATTTTTCATTTCGTGCTGGAATTGGAGCCATTCTTTCTGAAAACACAGCTGTTGCTATCGAATACAATCATCATTTTTATCAAATCAATCCATTGAGAGGTGGGGAATTGAATCGACAGTACTTGGATTCTACTGGTTCTCTTGTTGAACAGTATATTCGTCCTGAGGTCGCTTTTTTAGAAATCCAAGAGCGAACGATTATGCCAAAAATAATCTTCTCATCCAATTCTGGTCGTGTTCCAGCTGGATTAACCCAAGAAATTGGGTTGGGTTTTTGTTTCATTGGAATCATGAACCGAGAAGCTGAAACATCTTACATTACTGCTGATGGATTGGACGCAGCAACAATAAGCAAGAAACTAATTGATCCAGAAGTGGAAGAATATAAAGGAATGACCTTTATGTATGGATTACGGATGAATTTTCCTGTTACTCGAAATTTCCTTGTAAATGTTGGCGTTCGTTATAACTACTCTTGGTTGTTTAACAAAAAAGGATACCGCAAAACGGAAATGACGGAATCTTGGCTTTCTGGTCGAGAATTATGGAGCCGTTTGCAACAAAGACGCCAATTAGGTATTATTACCTTTGGTGTTGGTGGTGTTTTGTGTTTCTAATTTTGTAAGAACCTTTAGGATCTAATTGCCAATACAACAAGTGTGTTCTCGTCGTTGAATTACGATTATTTATAGGTGAAATCAAATCATTCATCTACGATTTAATAAATTGGTTAATCAACATATTCGACGAAAGCCCTGATTTATTCATGTAAATCTCATCAATATTCATTGTGTGTAGATTATTGCCTCAAATCATTCTACATTTTTGAGACCAATTAACACACTAAAATGTATTTAAAAACTTTACCATTACTACTTTTAAGCGGAACACTGTTTTCTCAAAAAAGTACCGTTGCAACCGGGGCAGATGCTCAAGGTGCAGGAGGATCGATGAGTTATTCGATCGGATTAACCAATTATGAAACCATTTCTTCTACTGGAACAATTACTCAAGGTGTACAACAACCTTATGAGTTTTTTGCTGTAGGGATAGAAGAATGGGATTCTGACGTTCAAATTTCGGCTTATCCGAATCCGTTAACAACTCAATTGACTGTTTCATTTTCCAATGAAGTTATAGAAGAAATGAGTTTTCAATTGACTGATGGAGCAGGCAGGCTTATAGAAACAGGGGAGTTAGAATCCAAGGAGACTTTTATTGATGTCCAAGCCTTAGCAAGGTCAAATTATTTCTTGACAATTTACAAGAAGGATCAATCTGTAAGAGTATACAAATTGGTCAAAAACTAGCCGAATTCTTCTTTACAAAGAATTGTACTATTAAAAACGATGTTGTCTATTCATAAACTTACCATTGATTAAATAGGATCCATTTTACCAATTGGAATACATCTTTTTAAAGCAATTCTTGTAGGTCTTTTACTAAAGAAAGAGTGTTGAATAATGAATTTATACCACAATTTCATTCATTCACACAACTAGTAAAAGAAGAAGGATTTAATTTATTACTACAAAAACTAACACACACATGAAAAAGTTAAGCCTACTATTAGGGGTGCTTTTAGCTGCGCAAATTTCGTTTGCGCAAGCCCCTCAAAAAATGTCTTATCAGGCAGTAGCACGTGATGCCTCAAATGCTCTGATAACCAACTCAACTATTGGAATGCGTATTAGCATTCTTCAAGGATCCGCATCAGGACCAGTTGTCTATGAAGAAAAACATACGCCTTCTACTAATTTCAATGGTCTCGTTACTATCGAAATTGGAAATGGTATTGTCGTTAGTGGAGATATGTCCACTATTGATTGGTCGAATGGACCATATTTTATTAAAACCGAAACAGACCCTGCAGGAGGAACCAATTATACGATTATAGGTACGACTCAATTTTTAAGTGTTCCTTATGCATTGTATGCTCAATCTTCTGGAAGCTCTACTCCGGGTCCTCAAGGTCCAGCTGGTGCTACTGGTCCGCAAGGTCCGGCAGGAACTCCAGGTGCTCAAGGTCCAATTGGTTCTCAAGGAATCAATGGACTTCCTGGTGCAACAGGTCCTCAAGGTCCAGCTGGTGTAAATGGTTCTAATGGATTAAATGGTACTAACGGAATCGATGGAATTGACGGTGCCACAGGTCCTCAAGGTCCAATAGGATTAACAGGAGCCACAGGTCCACAAGGAATTCAAGGTGTCCCTGGAACAAATGGTACGAATGGAACTGATGGTGCGGATGGTAAATCAGCTTATGAGATTGCCGTTATTGATGGTTTTGTTGGAACAGAAGCACAATGGTTGAGTTCTCTTGTTGGTACTGACGGAATAGATGGTATTGACGGTGCGACAGGTCCAATGGGTCCTCAAGGTCCAACAGGATTAACTGGAGCTACTGGTCCTCAAGGAATCGCTGGAACGAATGGAACAAATGGAATCGACGGTGTTGATGGAGCGACAGGTCCAATGGGTCCTCAAGGTCCAACGGGATTAACAGGCGCTACTGGTCCACAAGGAATCGCTGGTACAAACGGAACAAATGGAATCGACGGTGTTGATGGAGCGACAGGTCCAATGGGTCCTCAAGGTCCAACGGGATTAACAGGTGCTACTGGTCCACAAGGTCCAGCAGGAAATGATGGTTTAGACGGTGCAACAGGTCCTCAAGGTATTGCTGGAACGAATGGTACAAATGGAATCGATGGTTCATCAGCCTATCAAATTGCAGTTATTAACGGTTATGT
>JAYSRF010000078.1:0-4682 GCA_043721195.1 Fluviicola sp.
CATTGTAAAATGGAGTGATCTCAAAGAAGAAAACAGTACGAAAGATATTTTTTTATTGCCCATTATTGTTCCATTTGTTGGGTCTTTGAAACGCAATTATTTTTATGGAAGTCAATCCTTCTTGATTGAGTTAAATGATATGCACGGAAAACCAAAAAGTGCCAGTACATACGAATTGAATAATTATGTAGCTGGTGTCAATCCGATTACCCATGCTGAATATGAATACCAAGCAACACCTATTGTTTATCAAAATGAACAGGTATTCCAGTTGGATAACAATGTTCATATTATTCCGAATGATGGGACACATGCCATTCTGAAAAATGGGCAAACAGAAGCCACACGATTGATGGGTGTTGAATCGGAACTCTATACAGATCAACGCGAGTCCGTATCCAAACACAATGATTTTGCATTAGATTTTAATGTTGATGTTCCTTTTTTTCCTACCCTTAGTGTTTGGCCAACAATTAACAATAGTAAAAGCATGTTCCGCACCTATGTTACCAATAAGGTGGTTCACAGAACAGGAATTTTAAAACGAACTAAAACACGTGATTTGCAAACGGTGAATGAATCGGAAATAGTAGCATACGATGAGAAATCAGGAATTCCTTTATTAACCAAGATCAAAAATGAGTTTGGTAATGATTTTTACAATTACAACATTCCCGCTTATTACGCTTATGATCGTATGGGGCATGCATATCGAAATATCAATTACACATTCTCTACACCGATTAATTTCTCATATGTAGCTCCTGGATCTGAAAATGGAACACCTTACTTGGAGTTTGATGGAACAAATCACTTGAATTACTTGGTTAGAGGTGATGAGTTACTCGTTCTTACAGCTCCAAATAGCATAGACCAATACAAAAAAGTTTATTTCTTGGGTTGGAAATATGAGGGTGGTGTTACCAAAGGAATTCTACACGCACCTTTTGGAAATATTCAAACAGCAGGAACTGATTTTACCTTGAAAGTCATTCGTTCAGGAAGAAGAAATAACTTTGGTATGCCAATCGCCAATTACCTAACAAAAGGTAAATTGGAAGATCACATCAAATTGCCAAACGGTACAGTTGATTTACAAAACGTGGATTTATTTGATAATACCATTAAGACTCCGCAAATTAAAGCCAACACGGTGCTTTCAGCTTCAGCGTCTGTTTTCCGTGATGATTGGTCTACTTCGGTACAAAATGATCTTAACAATGATTTAGTTACTGAAAATCCATTCCTAACTGGAAATAGTGGAATCTGGAGACCATTCAAATCGTATACGTATGTTGGTCCGCGAAAAACGAATGCCAGTATGAATGACAATGCGACAGCTAATCCTGTATTAAAAGATGATGGTGTTTTTCAAGACCCAATCAAAATGTTTACATGGGATTTGGGGAATATAGAAGACTATGTATCCAATTGGGAATGGGTGAATGAAATTACCCGCTATTCTCCTGATGCCTATGAATTGGAAAACCGCAATCGATTGGGGATCTACTCATCTGCTCTTTATGGTTATGATAACAGTTTGTCCATTGGAGTTGCTGGCAATGCAACCTACAATGAAGTTGGTGTATCAGATTTCGAAACGATTCTTGGGAGTGGTGCTGATTTTGTGAAATTATTAGCACAAACAAATTTGAATTTTGATAATAATCACAGTGTGTCAAATAATAATAATCTTGTTACTGTACAATTCAACTTCAAAAAATCAACTGTTAATGGAAAGGACTTGGTTTTTGTTCCTTCTGAAAACAGTTCGATCCCAACTGATTATTTTTCTCAAGATATTAACGGTCAGGTAGTTGGTTTGAGCATAACATCCAGAAAAACAAGTGGTTTGTTTGGCAATATTGGACACTATTTTAATGGTCGTATTAAAAGCAAAGGAGAGGGAGCGAATTTGGTGATTGAACCATTTTTACGTCGTGACTTGTCGGAAAAATTAGTGCCAGATGGTGGGGTTTATTACGGTGTTATTACGTTTTTTGTGAAACGTAAGCATGAAGCCATTAACAATGGATCAATTACGTATCCGAATACGAAGGCTCATACGGGTAAAAAAAGTATGCATATTCGATCCAATCTAAGTGTTACGTTTGATCAACCACGTTTGAAACTGGCACCTAGTGGTGTTACAAAAAGCTATGTGTTATCCTTATGGATTTCAAGGGAGAATGAAAATCAAGTAAGCTATCGCCCTATTTCTGGTCAAGTCGTTGAAGTTGGAAAAATGGTATCTGGTTCATTTGCCAATTTAGCGAATACACCGATTGTTACTTATGGAAAAATTGTTGAAGGTTGGCAAAAGGTGGATGTAGAATTCCAGTGGACTCCAACAGATGGAAATGCCGTACCAGCAGTTCGCTTAAATTCAGGTACTGAACACTTGTTTGTAGACGATGTTCGTGTTGGTCCAAAAACGGGCGGGCTCGCAACGTATGTTTATGACCCAATTAAATACTGGTTATCCGCTTCGTTGAATGTCGATAATTATGCCACTTTCTTTTATTATGATGAAGAAGGTAACTTGCATTTGAAAAAACAAGAAACAGAAAAAGGAATATTCACCATTTCAGAATCAAGAGGTCATGTTTCGAACTAAACTACAATCAGCTGTATTGCTTTTCTTTTTGATTCTAAATAATCAGTCATTTTCTCAAAAATTGGAAGACGATCTGAAAGCTATTGGAAAAAGTTTAGATTCAGCTAGTTCTATTGTAATTGTTGCCAAAGTAGATGTGTATAATCGAAAAGGAGGTAGCCTGATTTTTAAAACAGATGCCTCCATAAAACGATCTGGAAAAGCATCGATCACTGTTATGGCAGATCAAGAATGTTATTCCAATGAATCCTATCTCATGAGTATAGATCATGAGGAGAAAAAAGTGGAAGTATTGGCAAGAAAGAATGACAAACAGGATCAATCGCAAAAACTAAATATCGACTTAAAAGAGTTAGAAAAGTTATTTGAAAAACAGGACCAAGAAGATTTACCTATTGCCAAATTAGTTTCAGAAAGTAATGGTAACCGAACTTATGTTGTAACAAATGTTTCTGGGATTAAAGAAATCAAGATCTCTTTAAACACAACAAAAGGCACATTGAACAGTATTTCTTACGAATACAGTGAAACAAGTGAATATAAAGGTCAATACATTCTTGTTACCTATTCAAAATTTGATAAAAACACGGATGTTTCCACTAGTTTAAAACAAAGCAATTTTTTTACCCTGTCAAATGGTAAAGTAACACTCAACACTCGCCTAAAAGCATACACCTTATACACGGAATTATGAGACACCTAATCATTTTTTTAGTAGCCATTGTTTCTCCCATCATCTTGTTGGCTGGAAACGGTAGTTGGGAAAAACGCATCAATTTGCTCGATGCGCAAACTGGACTTATTTACGGGGTTCAAGAACCAATACGTTCCAATCAAGACACACGAACTGTAAGTAAGCTCAGTGGTTACTTGTTTTTGGACTATACCAGAAAGCAACAGAGTGATTTGAACATCACTTCTCCAGCTAATTTTTGGAGAATGTGGATTCGATACCGAGTTGGAAGCAACCCTACCCAACTTACACTTAGTATTAGCTATGAAAATGGCAAATATGTATATTCAGATTACGCACCTGTTGCAACTAATAATTCTGGATATGAAATTACAATAGATAAAATTGAAGGTCAGTATTCATCGGATGGTAGTACCTGGATAGCTGTTTCAAATGCTGCCAGTAGCCCTTATATACCGAATGATATTGATATCCGATTGGAACTTCGTTCAGAGACTGTTTATTCACTGGAACCAAGTGTTGTGGCAGATCAAAGTCGATTGAATTTTAATGCTTCCACTTATCGTCTCAATTGGAGTTTTGTAGAAGGTGCAGAATGGTATGATTTAGAATGGGTGTTTATTGACAAATACAGTACCGAATACACTGATTTAACTGCTCATTTTGCAAACAGTACTGCACTGGCAGCAGATCTAGATAAAGCATTTGATTTAAAAACTGGAACGCGTGTGCGTGTTTGGGGAACTAATTATATTTTGGATAAAGCCTATCCAGAAGGAACTCTCTATTTTAGGGTTCGATCCGTGAGTAATTTTACAGCAAATGGTTCTTCGATTGATCAAGTGAAATTAGGAAGTTGGAATTACTTTTACAATCCAGCTGATTACGGTGGATCCATTGATGCGGCTGATGTGGTGCGTTATCAAATCGGAACCGTTCAAGAATTTGAACCAGATAAAAATTGGTTATACGGTGTTGCATTTGCGGAAGCAGGGAAAAATGTGAGTAGCGTTACGTTCTACGATGGGAGTAACCGCGGACGCCAAAGTATCTCATACAATACTTCTGATAATGTTTCACTCATTGGCGAATCTAAATTTGACCGTGAAGGAAGACAAACCGTTAGTGTGATTCCAGCACCAGTTAATGGTCGTCAATTGGGATACCGCACAAACTTTAACCTTGCTTTAGATGGTACTGCGTTTGATGAAAACGACTTTGATTTAGCAAGTGCTACAACCCCTGTTTTGCCCTTATTATCTCCTACAAGTGGCACTTCGGGAGCGGCGCAATACTTTAGTGCAAACAATACGTTTAGCAATGATTTATACCGAGCAGCTATTCCTAATGCTAACGGGTATGTGTTTAGCC
>JAYSRF010000079.1:0-4661 GCA_043721195.1 Fluviicola sp.
ATAAAAAATGCACGATTGGAAATGTGCCCTTCCGCTAATAAGGTTGTTTTTGCCTTAATTTTTTCTTCTTTGAAAAATGATGCATATCGCAACCATTCTGCTTCATTCCTTTGCATGTTCATCGATCGGTTGAGTCAATAAAGAAAGTAAGTTTTGATTGAATGAATGGGTTTGCTCCAGTAATACAGAAAAGAATGAAGCGTCAAATGCTTCAACTGTTTTGATCGCAGGTATGATACGCTTTTCCCCTGAAGCAGTTAGTTTCACTGTTTTAGCTCGGGTATCTGTTGAATGTTCTTTCCGTTGAATCAGTTCTTTCGATTGTAAGGTTCGTAAGACTGTTGAAGTTGTCATTGGATCAATTTTCGTATGGGATGAAAGTACAATTTGTGTCACATCAACGTTGTTTAATGTCAACCAATGAATACTTGCCATTAAAACAAATTGAGAGTGCGTTAAATCATAAGGTTCGAGGACTTTTTTAATTTCTCGTTGCCAAAGATTCGTAACTTGCCAAAGCAGAAAACCAGAACTGTCCTCTGCTTTTTCAACACTAAATGTATTTTCTATTGTTTTCATCCTGTATCATTTTTGGAAGAATCAAATTGAAGTCATGTTCGTTGATTTCAAAAAAGCCAAAACGAAATGGAAAGCCCCATGATCGTTTGTTTACAATGAATTCCAATTCGGGAATCAAGGGCAAAATCGAAACTGCTTCACAACTGTAAAATGCGATACTCCGCCGAAAAGGTATGAAATTTTCTGTCATTTTAAATGAATAAACCGATTCGTCCAAGACTTTTCCAATTGCAGTGAATTGTTGTAGTTTTTCTGTGCCTTCCATGGTTTCTTTTGGGGAATAGACAATAAGCCAATCATCTTTTCGCATCCGCTTTAAAGGAGCTTGTTTACCATGGCATACTTGAATAAATTGTCCTTCAACTCCTTTTAAAGTGTGATCTTTCGAAATTACAGCAACCCAATACTTTACCAGATTCATAACGCACGAGCAATTTCGATTTGACGTTGCATGTCAGCTGGTAACGAATCAACTATTTTTCGAGCAACCAGTTTGATCCATAAAAATCCGAGAATTCCTTTTACTGTCATTGTTGTGGTCATTTTTAGTCCATCTGCTGTTTCTTCAAAAATGTGATCGCCATACATCTTTGCCAGAGGAAAGGTTGTTAGGTCTTTAAATTGTTTGTTTGGCTCAGCAATGAGGATCTTTATCTTTACAGTAGGTCCACCATTGGGTCGTAACATAAAGTGATTTCCAGCCACAAACGAGCCTTCCATTTTCGCAAATTCAATTCCTTCATCCCAATTTCCCCAATGGTTAACGTCTGAAAAAAGTTTCCATAATTGTTCTTTAGTCACTTCTTTACTAATAACAGTGTGCGATTTTGTCCACATAATCTATTTTTTATATTTAATAAATGCAAATATAATATGTATACTTATTAAATTATAATTTGATCAAAAAAAAATGAAAACAGTTCTTCGTGTGGTTCAATTGCTCATTTTCCAACGATCTTCTATTGGTGAGAATAGGATTCTCCTTATTTGCGTTAAAATGTCGTTTATTTCACCGATTTTAAAGCTTTTGTAAAGCTGTAGCTTCCTAAAATCATTAATTTTGTACCATTAATTGGTAAAATAACCATACATGAAACAATTTACAGGTGCAGGCGTTGCTTTGGTAACACCATTTACAGCAGATTTAGCCATCGATTATACTGCTTTGCGTCGTTTGGTGCGCGAGCAAATTGCTGGAGGAATTGATTTTCTTGTTGTTCAAGGAACAACAGGTGAATCACCAACACTTTCTGCTAAGGAAAAGCAGTTGGTATTGGATACGGTAATGGATGAAAATAATGGTAAATTGCCAATCGTCTATGGTGTCGGTGGAAATGATACACGAGCGGTTTGTGAAGCGTTTTCGCATATCCCAAGCAGTGTTGATGGAATTTTATCTGTTGCACCCTATTATAATAAACCCATACAACGTGGTTTCGTTGCCCATTATAAGGCTATAGCAGACGCAACTGATTTGCCAATTATTATGTACAATGTTCCAGGAAGAACAGGTGCAAATATGACTGCCGAAACAACATTGGAATTAGCTGAGGTAAAAAACTTGGTTGCCATGAAAGAAGCATCTGGTAACATGGAACAAATCATGGAAATCATTCGCAACAAGCCAAGTGATTTTTTATTGCTTTCAGGTGATGACGCCATAACGCTTCCTTTAATTGCATGCGGTGCTGAAGGTGTCATTTCTGTTGTAGCGAATGCTTTCCCAACGCGTTTTGCTTCAATGGTTCACAGTGCACTTAGTGGAGATTTTGAATCATCTAGAAAAGAACACTATGAATTGTTACCGATTACGAAATTGTTTTTCGCAGAAGGTAATCCAGGAGGCGTAAAAGTAGCATTGGAAGAATTGCGCTGGATGCAAGCACACATGCGTTTACCGTTAGTTCCTGTTTCAGATGGATTAAATAGAGCAATTGTTGCAGAAACGCATCGTTTGGAATCAATTGTTGTTGTATAATTCATCCTGTTTTAATCTTGAAACGCAGCAACAATATTTCAATCGTTTTTGAACTAATAGAAAGAAAAATAGTAGTTTAGCACCAAATTAAACACACATCAATGAGAAAGTCGTTGTACTTATTTACAGGGTTGTTACTCTTGTTAAGTTCCTGTGGAGGAACTGACACGAAAAATGATATTGTATTGGATGAAAAAGAAGAGTCTAATCTGAATCAAGATGCACTAGTTAATTTCAATATTCCTTCGCCATCAGAACAATTTGCGTTGATCGCTAAAATGGATGTTGTCAAGAATACGTCAATTATGCATGATCCTGAAATGGCAGATCGTTATACCACTTCGTCACAAAAAGCACTTAATTTTGGTGTTTATACAGCTGATGTAGCTTATTTAACTAGTTTCAACGAAACCAATAAGTACTTGACTTATTTTGGGAAACTTGAAAAATTAGGAAACGATATCGGTGTAGCACAAGTATTCGGAAAACAATTGGGCGAATTAGCCAAAAAATGGGATGGTAACGCAGATTCGTTATTCCGTTTAAGTGACGAAACCTATAATAAAACATTTCAACGCCTCATAGAAATCGAAAAAGGAGATGAATTATCCCTGATGTTAGTTGGAGGTTGGTTTGAATCCATGCACTTGATGATTGGAAGCTCTAAAGGGTACGGTAAAAGTCCAAAATTAGAGAAAGCAATTGCTGATCAAAAATTGGTTGCTGAAAACTTATTGGAGTTCTTGGTAAGTTATAAAGACAATGCTGAAATTGAAAACTACTCAAAAGAAATTTCTTCTATTTTGAAAATTTACAATGAAATGGATTGTTCATCAAGCGAAACGAAAGTTGAAAATGCAAATGGTAAATTGAACTTTACGGGTGGTGAAGAATGTAACATGACCGAAAAATGTTTCAATGATCTAAAAAAACGTGTTGAAGCTGTTCGAACAAAAATAATTGCTAATAACTAATGTATCTCACTATGAAAACAATTCTGTTGACTTGCCTTGTTCTTCTCGTTTCAATCTCGAATGCGCAATGTCCAACCGCAGAAAGCATTGTAAAAGGAAAAACAAAGACCAAAGATGCTTACGGAGTGAATTCACAATCACGTGCTGGATCCATTAAATCTGGTGAAACGTACGAAATGTCGTTCATTGCACAAGAGGGCATGGATTATAGACTCTCGTCAAAATTAGCAAATGCAGCTGGTGGTACCATTGAATTCGAGATTTACGAATTAATTGTTGAGAAAAAAATGGTAGATGGCAAAGAAACATACAAACGAACAAAACATGTTTTAGCGACCTCTGCTCAAGCGGGTTCTGATCCAATTGAATTTACGACAGATAAAACGCGTAAAGTATTTGTTGCGGTTACACTTTCAGGTGGTGACTTGAAAAAACCACAATGTGTTGGGATTCTTGTAGAAGATAAAAAAAGCACAAAACTAGGATTCTAATTCGAATTCATTCAATATTAAAAAAGCCTCGTAACTTTGCGAGGCTTTTGGTATTTATAGAAAGCTTCAAATACACATAAAACGAAATAATGACAGACGCAAACGCCATTTATCAATCCATACAAACCGCTCAACGCATTGTTATTGTATCGCATAAATCGCCAGACGGTGATTCTATTGGGAGTTCTTTGGCGTTTTTTCACCTCTTAAAGAAATGGGGTAAAAATGTAACAGTTGTGCATCCTGACCCTGCAGCAGACTATTTACAGTGGGTTGAAGGGCAAGATCAAATTATTACGTTCGAAAAAAACGAAAACCATGCAATTCAATTACTCCAAGAAGCTGATGTGATTTGTTGTCTCGATTTTAATGAGCCTAGCCGTGTTGGGAAAGACATGCAACCCTATTTGGAGCAAGCAACAGCTACTAAAATCATGATTGATCACCACTTGTTCCCATCTGATTTTTGTCAATTTCGCATTTCGATTTCAACAGCCTGTTCCACCGCACAATTAGTGTATGAATGGTTGGAAGAAATAAAACAATTAGACAGCTTAGACGCAACCATTGGAACATGTATCTATCTTGGATTATTAACTGATACTGGTTCATTCCGTTTCCCGTCCGTTAATGCGCATA
>JAYSRF010000080.1:0-39188 GCA_043721195.1 Fluviicola sp.
AAAAAAGCACCTGGGTCGTTTACGTGTTCAATCACATCTCCCATCACAATCACATCAAACAATTCACCTTTTTCTGTCAATTGCTCTGGTGTAATGATATTCATTCCTAAGGCATTTAATTGTTTAATACCCTCTAGATTAATATCACACCCAACAGTTCGAGCAGCCGTTTTTTTGATACGAGCATGAAGCCAACTATCAGAGCTAGGATCTAAATCCTGACCAACACAACCAACATCTAATACAGACTTGCCCTTACACAATTCTAGAATAATTGGTTGTTTATGCACTGTATCTGCTTTCAAGATACGTTTTTTCCAATCGGTCATACTTCTTTTTCAATGATAATAAAAAATGTCCTTCTTCTAGACTTCAGAAATTTAACGAGTTCCTTTAGTGTATTTTCAAATCCGAAATTAATATAATTTGCTAAATCGTATTGAGGAAAATAAAATTTGACTCGATACCCCTCTTTATTAAGGATGTCTTTGAGTTGATTTAACTGTTTTTTAGAATGCATTACCCATCCACTTGGAGCTTTTCCAGAAAAATCAGTAAATGAACTCATAATCATCGATGCACGGTCTAGTGCAAATAACGTATACAACTCATCAATTCTTTCCGCCAACAATTTAGGTTCATCTTCATTCAAGTAGGAAAATCCAAATGCAGTTATTACACTTCCTTTTTCTACTTCCACATCGAATAAATTACCACATAAAAATGTAATCGCAGGATTTGTATTCATTTCACGCGCCTTTAGAATGGCACTTTCAGATAAATCAATTGCCGTTGTTTTCTTGAAGAATTGACCAAAAGCACTTGTTTTAATGCCATTCCCACAACCTAAGTCAATCAATTGCGCATCATTCGTGTGAAGAAATGCGTTTTTTTTGACAAGTAGATGGTAATACTTTTTATAAAGCATAAATTCTCTTCTATTGTAGGTGTCTGCAATATAATGCTCACTGTAATGTTGAGAAAGCTCATCAATGTTGTATCTACTCATCTTCTAGCTATTGTGTATGGATTCAAAGGAATAGTGTTGAGTCAACGTGGTTAAATCGACAACATCAACGAGACCATTTTGCGTCAACTTCAACAATCGTTCATACATTTTCGGAAATCCCTTGTACTTATAATCGGTAAAATGCGAATTATGCCAAAGAATGGATATGACTGCATTTTCACGATTATTTTCAATAAAATGATGAACGAGATCATACCCTTCATCTGCTGTTTTGTTCATATAGGAAGAAAAGGTACCATCCATTATATTCAATGGGATTTCCAATATTGGTAAAACAGTTTTCGTTTCAATATCAAATGGATAAAACGGAAGTGAATACCCGTTCCTAAAGCCATAATGTTCGGCATATCCTAAGGACGCATCAACTTTGATTCCAACCTCAATTTGCGCTTTTAGATCATCATTCCATTTCATTAATAGGAAATGATTTCTATTTGCCCAAACGGGGATACCGATTTTTTTGATCTCTTCAGCATACGTCAATTGACTCAAGCTTTTATGCAATCCAATTTCATTGGACGATTTTACTAGTTCATTTATTTCTCGTTGGATTCTTTTATCTTCAATTGAATAATCTGAATTATAGGCACGTTTGTTAACTTGACCTTTTTCAGTGAGTAAGAAAAACGTAGACTTCACCCCTCTTTTGGACTCTAAAGCAGCAATTTTAGCCAAATTCATCCATTCTATTTTACCAAAAAGCGGTAACAATAGCTGTCGTATAAAAGCGAATAGTTTGCCATTTTTAAGTAGCCATTTTCCATCTTGTCTGTAGGCGCCATATACTGAATCAATATCATGTGAAAACCATAATTGAGTTCGACGTTTTTTGAGATCTAATTCTAATAACTGAGCAAGTGCATTGAAGCAATTATTTACAAAGGGTTGATCAACTTTCAGATTGCGTTTTACCCAAATCGAATGGTGATAATCGATCCTATTTAATTCATCTCTCACCACGTTGCTATCACGTTCAAATAGGGTGTTAATAAAATAAAAGGCTGTCATAAAATAATCTATCCTACCATCGTCATAACATACAAAGCCATTGTCATTTAGGATTGTTAGATGATCAAATTCACCTTTGTTTATTGAATTCCAGAAAAGAGTATTGTAGGCTAAAATTCCATGCTCACTTCCAACCGTGATACTTAATTTATCATTTATTGAAACAAAATCATTTCCACAGTAGTTTGAGAAAACCTCCCATGTCCATTTATATGCATTTTTCTCTGGGCAAATTTCACTGATTTCAACCGTTGGAGTATCTACTGATTTACTCATTTTTTAAAGTATCTTGATTGAATTTTAGCATAAAAAAGATTCAGTTCTGGTTCTACTCGGAAGTACAAAATTAAAACAAAAAACACCACCGTGATGAAGACACTTTTTATGATAATGGCAAGTATCGGATGCATAACTGCTGCAGGGAAAAGCAACAAAGTCAAGGATATAATCGCACTGACCAACAGTACTTTTAAATTTGAATATTCAAAAAGTATGAGGTTGTATTCTTTCCATAGGTAGAAAACTCGCAAACCATTGTAAACAGTAATAACGATTGTTGTCGCCCAGGCAGAACCCAAACCACCATAAATTGGAATGAGCAAATAATTGAGGATAATTCCAGAAACGATCAACGAAAAAGTAAAGTAGATGTCTACGTGGTATTTTTTAGAAGTAACAATAATATAGCCATTAATTCCACAATAAGCATCGGCAAAACGACCAATCGACAAGGCGAAAAACACAACTATTCCAGGTTCAAATTCCTTCGGAAGGAAACTGAAAAATTCTACAATATTCCAACCAACAAGGAGCAATAAGTAGCTAATGAAAATAAGATTCATTGAACTAACTCTTTTGTATAAATCATTTAACTCTTTTATGTTTTTATTTTTCCAATGATTTGTTACAAAAGCGGAAGCTGTTCTATGTATAGACCTATAGGGAATCAACAATGCAGAAGTCATAAACATAACTGTGGAATAGATACCCGTTTCTTTCAATCCTGCCATTCCTGCAAGCATAATGGTATCTATTGAAAAGATGATCCCCGATCCAACAGTATTTAGATAAGTTAATGCGCTGTATCCAATAATTATTTTTTTGAATTTGGAAGGAATTCCGTAACTTGTTGAAACACCAACAATTTCTTGATCTTTTAGCACAATTACCAATAAGGCTAAAAATGGTAATAAGTGAACAAGTAAATGAATTATTAAAAACGTCTCAAAGTCAACCCATTTAATAGCATATAAAACGATTGTTACTGATGCAGCGATTCTTAAATAAAACTCCTGAATCAGAACAGGCAAAACGACTTTAAATCTAGCCTTTAGAAAATTTTCAAAAAACAAAAAAAACAAATTGGCGGCTCCTAATAGATAAACCCAAAATGCATAATGAATAAACATGTTAGATTCCTTTTTATAGAATCCATAAATCTGTTCTTTGAATAGAAATGATACGACTATGAATAAAACGAGCCCACTAATGATGATCCATAAATTGAAAAGAAAAAAACTTCTTTTACGTTTTTCATCTAAAAATGGAAAAAAACGAACAATTGCATGGGAAGTACCTAGATTACCTAATTGTGCAAACAATGCACCTAAGGCAAATAGTAAACTTATCAAACCAATTTGATCTTGCAACAAAAAAAGTGGGAATAAAACCGCTTTATTGACATAGCCAATACCAAGTCCTATAAAACTTATAATCGCCGTTTTTGAAGAATCTTTACTGATTTTCCCCATATCTTATGTGCGCTCCCCTATTATTCTTTGACAGAAGCTGTTTCAGCAATTGTATCAGGCTTTTTTCTTAATGACCAAACCCCATATCCAAGTGTTAATAGGAGAACTAGTAAAGATGCAATTAAAGCAAGTTTATTTAAGCTATGGTAGGTTGGTAAATCGAATTGAAAAACAACCTTATTTTTCCCTTTCGGCACTTCTAAACCACGCAATAAATAATTTACACGAACGATCTTTGCTGGCTTACCATTTATTGTTGCTGTCCATCCTTCTTTGTAGAAAATTTCCGAAAACACAACTAACCCTTTATCAGAAGCATCTACCTTGTAGCTTATTTTATCTGGAGAATAGTTCGTCATCTTAACTGTTCCTTCACCTTTGAATTGGCGTTGTGTCAGTTCTTTCGCCATGTCTTTACAAACAATAGCTTCATTTATCACATCAAATTCATTGATTATTTTATAAGAAACCAATTTCGTGAATGACTTCGCCGTATCTGCATCTAAGGTTTGTTGAGGAACAGTTGCCACTTTACCATTTACATCAGAAACAATGAATACTTCCAATCCTTTAGGAACGCCATTTGACAAGGGAACATTCATTGTATCTTTCATTCCTTGAGCAAAATATTGCAGATTTTCAGAACCATAACCTGTTGCAACTTGCACAGCCTCACCGTTTATAAATAATTGACCTTTACCAGCATTCTTGATTTCAAATTGTGAACCCAATGCACGAATCTCCGTATTTGCATCTGGAACAACTTTAACTGATTTCACAAACCAACCATTACCCATTGCAGTTGTATTTGGACGCGCAATTAAATCTGCACCAGGTTCTTGACTAGCAGGTTGCAAGAAATAACGCACATTCATCATATCGAATACTTTATTGTTCGTTTTCGATAATTGAAATTCAATCAAGTTTTGAATGGAGCGCAACTTAGCACCATGGTAACCACCAAGCGACTTATGAAAATACGCCGCACGTGCACTATTAAACGGATTTGAATAGTCGAATACACGGTAGTTTGAATTTTCATTTAATGCCGAAAATGCATAAGCGTTTTCAATACGGTGACGTTCTGCACCTGTAGTTTCTAGCTCATTTGCAATTTGTCTTCCTTTTCTTTTACCAGCCTCAACTGCCTTTTTCAATTGAGGGTTGTTTGCCGTTTCTGTCTCTAAAATGGTTAAATCTCCTTCAGTCGCTGCATTTGGATAGATGATATTCAGGCGAGATTCCCAATATTTATATCCAGTTCCTTGAAGGTCATCGTTATTATTCAGATAATTACGACTCACTAGCAATAAATCCAAAATGATCAAACATCCTAAACCTGCAACACTCGCCATTGTAGGAATTGAGGTTTTGAACAAAAGAAATAAACAAATTGCGGCCAAAAATGCAAAACCAATTGATCGATTCATGGATGAATTGAAAATAGATTTACGTGCAATTTGAACTGCTTCCAAACGATCATCAGTTTGTTTATTATACCGTTCTATTTCTTGATTTATAACTTGAGCCACTTGTTGTGGATTGTTGATATCGATTCCATTTTGCATTAATTGAGCTGGATCAGCCTCCGCCAATTGTTGTCGGATAGAGCTTTCTTGCTCTGATCGGGTTGGCTGTTCCAATTCAGCATCAGATAAATAAACCGTATCTAATCCGGTGAATTTTAGACCAATTAGAAACACTAAAAAACAAGCTGTAGTAATATAAAAAGGCTTGATTTTCAACTTAATTTGTTCGCGTTCTTTGATCAATTTATCTAAGAATAGAATTGCTAAAACTGGAATACATAATTCAATAATCACTAAAATGATGGTGACTGCTCGAAATTTATTGTATCCTGGGAAATTATCAAGAAACCAATTGGTCATTCCCATATAGTTTTTCCCCCAAGAAAGCATTAACGTGAGAATTGTTACTGCTAACAGCGCATACTTGATTGGGTCTTTTATATACACCATTCCTAGTAAAGCCAAGAAAACTAGGATTACACCAATGTAAACAGGACCTGAATTTGATTGATTACCCCAATAAAAATTACTTTGTAGTGCAATATCTAATTGCTCACTGCTCAAATCAGGATTGTCCATTAACGCATCTGCAAATGGAGAATCTTTCATTTGCATCGAGCCACCGCCTTTTACATAAGGAGAAAGTAATGTAAACGATTCATCGATTCCATAACTATACTCCACTACATAATTTCGATTTAAACCTGTCGTTGAATTATCAGCATTGGACTTACCATCGGCAGTGATGCTCAAGTCATTTGTACCACGGATTGTTTCATCAGCATAATCTGCTGTTACTTTAATGTTACTATAGTTAACCATCAAAGCAAGTCCATATCCAACAACCAATCCTAACGTTGATTTTAAAAATGGCATGAATGACTTGTCTTTAACCGCTTTAACAAATTCTACAATTCCCATTGCAACCAACAAAAACCCTAAGTAATAGGTTACTTGAAGGTGATTCGCAGCCATTTCAAAAGACATGAATAAGGCAGAAAGTATTGATCCCCAGACCCAATTTCGCCGATAAACCATATAAAAGGCACCTATTACGGGAGCCATGAACGCCAAGGCAACTCCTTTTGAATTATGTCCAGCTTGTAAAATAACAATTTGATAGCTTAAGAAAGCCAATGAAATGGCACCAATAATGGAAGCCCATCTGTTGATTTTCATCATCACAAACATCAAATAACCACAGATCATATACAGCAATAGAATTCCCATTGGAGAAGGAAAAACTTTTAAAAACCCAGCATTAATTCGACCAAATAAATTACCATGGTGTATCAACGATATTTGGGAAGTTGGCATTCCTCCAAACATGGAGTTTGTCCAAAGTTGCTCTTTCCCCGTTTCATCGCGGTAAACATTCGCTTCACGAGACATTCCAGAATATTCTTGAATATCGTGTTGTTTCAATGCATATCCTTGCAATTGTTTACTGAAATAAGCCAATCCAATCAATAAAAAGATCCCAATTGCGGCAAAATGAATCCAATTGCGTTTGAAGAATGAGGTAATCGCCATTTTATATGTATTTGTAGAATAATCAGTAAAAAACGTCGTGAAGATAAGTAATCCGAGGTTTAAATGGTAAAGTTGAGGTGAGAATGTGCAGATTGTTGAAAATTTGTTGGAATAATTAATTTAGTTCTTCAAAGTCAACATCCTCAATTTTGGCATTGGTCGCAGGTGATTTTCCACGATTAAAAATTTCAACTTTACCTAAATTCCTGCGTTTCCTTTCCCGCTCTTCTCGAAAGGAACGGTCGTTTTTCAGAAATTCCCGCTCTTCATCAAGGTTGCGTTTTGCAATCATTACACGACCAAAAAACCGAAGCACAACAAGTGCTCCGATTATGATCAATATGGTTTTAAATAATCCTGTGATACTTGCTGTAAGCATCTTATTTGGATAAATGCATGTTACGTTCTGAATAGATTTTGGTAAAGAACGGATCTTTCAGGTCTTTAATGAAACGAATTGCTTCACCTGTTGATTTCATTTCTGGACCTAATTCTTTTTTCACGTCTGGGAATTTCTCATAAGAGAATACAGGGATTTTAATCGCGTATCCTTCCTTACGTGGTTGGAAATTAAAATCTTTCACTTTTTTCTCCCCCAACATCACTTTTGTGGCATAGTTGACATACGGTTCGTCGTATGCTTTCGCAATAAATGGAACTGTTCGCGATGCTCGTGGATTCGCTTCAATTACGTATACTTTATCGTCCTTGATCGCAAATTGAATATTGATTAATCCAACTGTTCTCAAAGCTACAGCGATCTTTTTGGTGATGTCTTCAATTTGAGTCATTACAAAATCACCTAAGTTATACGGAGGCAAAACGGCGTATGAATCACCTGAGTGAATTCCAGCTGGTTCAATGTGTTGCATGACACCAATGATATAGACATCTTTTCCATCACAAATAGCATCAGCTTCAGCTTCAATTGCTCCACCGAGGAAATGATCCAGTAAGATTTGATTGTTACCCATTTCATTGATAATGTCAATCACATGGTGTTCCAATTCTTCTTTATTGATGACAATTTTCATTTTTTGTCCACCCAATACATACGAAGGGCGAACTAATAAAGGAAAACCTAGTGTATCAGCTAGTTCAAGTGCTTGTTCTGCGCTTTCAACTACGCCGTATTCTGGGAAAGGAATATTGTTTTCTTCCAATACTTTCGAGAAACGACCACGATCTTCCGCTAAATCTAACGCTTCGTAACTGGTTCCTAAAATTTTGATTCCATAGCGTTCTAACTTTTCAGCCAATTTCAACGCCGTTTGACCACCCAATTGTACGATCACACCTTCAGGTTTTTCTAATTGAATGATATCGAAAATGTGTTCCCAGAAAACTGGTTCGAAGTACAATTTATCGGCTGTATCGAAATCAGTAGAAACTGTTTCAGGATTACAATTGATCATAATTGTTTCATAACCGCATTCTTTTGCAGCCAAGACCCCATGTACACATGAATAATCGAATTCAATTCCTTGACCAATGCGATTCGGACCAGAGCCAAGTACCACAACTTTTTTCTTATTCGACGGTACGCTTTCGTTTTCGTATTCAAAAGTGGAATAATAATACGGTGTTTGTGCTTCAAATTCCGCAGCACAAGTATCAACGAGTTTATAGACCCGATTGATTCCCATTTCCGTGCGTTTATTGTAGACTTCTGATTCCAAGCAACGCAATAAATGAGCTACTTGTCTGTCAGCGTATCCTTTTTGTTTCGCTTCAAACAATAAGTCTTTCGGGATATTTTCTAGATGGAATTTTTCAATTTTACGTTCCAACTTTATTAAATCTTCAATTTGTTTTAAAAACCAAATATCAATTTTTGTTTTGTCAACTATTTTCTTGAATGGTATGCCTAGTTTAATCGCATCATAGACATGGAAAAGGCGATTCCAGCTTGGGTTTTCCAAACTGTAAAGAATATCATCTTGATTGGTTAATTCTTTTCCGTCAGCTCCTAGCCCATTTCGATTAATTTCGAGCGATTGACACGCTTTTTGTAATGCTTCTTGAAACGATCGACCAATTCCCATTACTTCACCTACCGATTTCATTTGCAAACCTAATCGGCGATCCGTTCCTGGGAATTTATTGAAATTCCAACGTGGGATTTTAACGATTACATAATCTAAAGTGGGTTCAAATAAAGCAGAAGTTGTTTTTGTAATTTGGTTATTCAACTCATCTAAATGATAGCCAATCGCCAATTTAGCAGCAATTTTCGCAATTGGATAACCAGTTGCTTTTGAAGCCAACGCCGAAGAACGAGACACTCGAGGATTGATTTCAATAGCAATAATATCTTCTTTTTCATCAGGTGAAACTGCAAACTGCACATTACAACCTCCCGCAAAATTTCCGATGGAGCGCATCATGTGGATGGCCATATCACGCATGCGTTGAAATGTAGTATCCGACAAAGTCATTGCAGGAGCAACCGTAATGGAATCTCCTGTGTGGATTCCCATTGGATCAAAGTTCTCAATCGAACAAATAATTACTACGTTATCATTATCATCACGCAATAGTTCCAATTCGTATTCTTTCCAACCGAGCAATGCTTTATCAATCATTACTTCATGAATCGGCGATAATTGTAACCCGCGTTCCAATAAGGTATCAAATTCTTTTGGGTCATAAACGATTGACGCACCAGCACCTCCAAGCGTAAATGAAGAACGAATGCAAAGCGGGAACCCAAATATTTGCGCAATTTCTTTTCCTTCCAAAAAGGATTTTGCCGTTTTTTGAGGAGCCATTGGAATTCCAATTTCACCCATTAAATTGCGGAAAGACTCCCTGTTTTCAGTGATTTCAATTGCGGCGATATCAGCACCAATGATTTCAACATTGTATTCTTCCCAAATACCCATTTCCTGACATTGAATGCATAAATTCAATCCCGTTTGTCCACCCATTGTTGGCAAAACGGCATCAATCTTATGATTTTTTAAAATCTCAATGATACTTTCTGGTTCTAATGGTTTTAAGTACACATTATCAGCTACTACTTTGTCAGTCATAATGGTAGCTGGATTGGAATTGATTAATGTTACTACAATTCCTTCTTCACGAAGCGATCTAGCTGCTTGTGAACCAGAATAGTCAAATTCACATGCTTGACCAATGACAATAGGGCCTGAGCCAATAATTAATACGGATTTGATTGAGTTGTTTTTTGGCATTTTCTGCGCTTTTTTTTAGAGTTTCAATTTGAACGAACTGTACTGCAAATTGAGCGCAAATTTAGTCAGAATAATTGGGCTTGATTAAAAAGAAGTTCATTTTTTTCAACACGCTATACACAACTAAATCGATTCACTTAAACACCGAAGAATTGTGTCCAGAATTAGATGTAAACAATCAATTTCGGTATATTTGTCATCTAAAACAGCGCAATGCAATTGGTACTTGATCAACATCAAATTGAACAAAAAATAAAACGGCTTTCACACGAGTTATTGGAAAATACGTATGGGAAAGAACGTTTATTTATAGGTGGAATTGTTGGGAACGGAGAAGTTTTCGCCAATCAAATCGCCACCATTGTACAAGCGAATAGTGCGCAATTGATTACGGTTTTCACCATCGACATGCACAAGGATTTTCCATTGGATCATCCCATAGAGTGCTCTATAGATCCCACTCAATTCATTGGTCAAACGATCATTTTAGTTGACGATGTCATCAATTCGGGAACAACCATGCAATATGCACTTATGAAGATTTTAGAACAACCTGTATTGAGTGTAAAAACAGTTGCATTGGTAGATCGTTTGCATCGCAGATATCCCATAAAATGTGATTTTGTTGGAATGACCTTAACTACTACATTAAAAGATCGTGTTGAAGTAATGCCATCTAATGGTTCATTAGAAGCTTTTTTAGTTTAAGATGAAAAAAGTAACTGAATCTGCCAGTCATTATGACAATTTGGAACAACAGCCTACTCGCTCATTATTGGAGGGAATTAATCAAGAAGACAAATCTGTTGCATTTGCTGTAGAAAAAGAAATTCCAGCGATTGAACGTTTAGTAGATGCAGTTGTTGAACGCATGCAAAATGGCGGACGCTTATTTTACTTGGGAGCTGGAACAAGCGGTCGTTTAGGTGTTGTAGATGCGAGTGAATGTCCACCAACATTTGGTGTCCCACACGGAATTGTAGTTGGACTTATTGCAGGTGGTGATGCCGCTATTCGTAAAGCTGTCGAATTTGCAGAAGATGATCGCAACCAAGGTTGGATAGATCTTGCACCCTACAATCTTACAACCAATGATGTTATTGTTGGGATTGCTGCATCTGGAACAACACCTTATGTATTAGGAGCTTTGGAAACAGCAAAAGCTCATGGCATTTTAACAGGAGGAATTGCTTGTAATCCCGAATCGCCGTTAAGTCAATTAGCCGACATTGCCATTACACCTGTTGTGGGTCCAGAATTTGTGACAGGGAGTACGCGCATGAAAAGCGGAACAGCACAAAAGTTGGTGTTAAATATGCTCTCAACAGCTATTATGATTCGCATGGGACGTGTTCGAGGAAATAGAATGGTTGACATGCAATTATCCAACGAAAAGCTGGTAGACCGTGGGATTCGTATGATCATGGAAGCAACAGATTTAGATGAAGTTTCTGCGGCTAAACTCTTAAAGGAATATGGTTCTGTAAGAGCTGCGGTTGATTCGATAAAAAAATAATTCACGTTTTTTTATGGAGTTATCTTTCATACATGCCAAACTAGTTGAACAAGATAAAATCCTTTCATTATTAAGATTTACAGCCCTTTCACTCCAAAAAAAAGGTGTTGACCAGTGGAAAATATGGTTGGATCCACCCGAAGATAAAATTCAATGGGTTGTGAATGGTTTGTTGAACAATGAGTTCTTTTTTATTCAGCAAGGAATCGATAACGTTGGTATGGTTCGACTATCGAAAGAAGACGAAATCTATTAGGGAAAGCAAACTGATACAGCTTACTATATTCATTCGCTTGTTATTCTTCCAGAATTTTCAGGAAATCACTTGGGTAAAAAAGTACTGAATTTAGTATTGAATCAAGCTATCGAACAATCGATACCGCTTTTGCGATTGGATTGTATCGCTTCAAATCAAAGGTTGTGTAGCTATTATGAAAATCAAGGTTTTGTGAAAGTGGGAGAAAAACAAATGCCTCATTCATTGAACAATCTCTATGAGAAACAACTTTCCTAATCATTCATTTTTATTTATATCCAACTTTTGTTCTCTCTTCATTGGTACGATCATTGAATTGCTCAAGGTATTGAAATATGTGACTTATTTTCACTTCGTGCCCACTTAGAAGCTGTTCAATTTCATTCATTTTGTCATGTAAATCAGTATTTTGGTTTATCATTTCTTTGAGTTTTACATAAACCCTCATAATCTGAATATTTACAGCAATTGCTCGTTTGCTACTCAATACGGAAGAAAGCATTAACACTCCATGTTCTGTAAAAACATACGGAAGCGTGCGTCTTCCACCCCATTCACTTGAGGTCGCAATTTGCGACCTCAAGTGAATCCACTCTACTTCGGTTAGTTGAAACATAAAATCATTCGGAAAACGCTCCATATTTCGCTTTACTTGTTCATTCAATCGTTTTGTATCAACTTGATACAATGCTGCCAAATCACTGTCTAACATTACTTTTTGGTTTCTTATAATTCTAATCCTATCATAAATAACCTCATCGTTCAATTCTAAATCTGTCTGTGTCATGCTATTGAATATACCAATTATTTTAGACACTTGTTAGATCAAATACAAATTATCGTCCGTAACTTCGCAAGATGCGTTTTGATATACTCACCATACTTCCGGACTTATTAGAAGGACCATTTTCAGCTTCCATTCTGAAACGAGCTCAGGAACGAGGCTTGCTGGAAATTCATATCCACAACATCCGTGATTATTCCACCAACAAACACAAAAACGTTGATGACTATCAATATGGTGGAGGTGCAGGAATGGTTATGACCATTGAGCCAATTGTTGCAGTGATTGAAAAACTCACATCAGAACGGGAATACGATGATATCATCTACATGACTCCAGACGGTGAATTACTAGAGCAAAAGCACAGTAATACTTGGAGTTTAAAACAAAACTTACTAATTCTTTGTGGACATTACAAAGGCGTTGACGAACGTATTCGTGAGCATTACATAACCAAAGAGATTTCAATTGGATCTTATGTTTTAACTGGTGGAGAATTGGCTGCTGCCGTAGTTATCGATAGTATCGCTCGACTTATTCCTGGTGTAATGAATGATGAAACTTCCGCATTGACTGACAGTTTTCAAGATAATCTCCTCTCTCCTCCTGTTTATACACGTCCACCAGAATTTAATGGCTATAAAGTTCCAGAAATATTATTGTCGGGTGATTTTGCCAAAATTGATGTTTGGCGTGAAGAACAAGCAATTGAACGGACGAAATTGAGAAGACCTGATTTGTATAAGAAGTTTAAGTCTGGGGAATAGTTGCGAAACTGATTTATTGCCATGTCTCCAACTGAACGTGAGATTGTAAGCTTGACAACCTTAACTTAATATTTCAATCTTCCTTCATTAGACTAGATATTGCACTCTTGACAACCTGAACGTAATATTGCGATCTTCCTTCATTAGACTAGATATTGCAATCTTAACAAACCGAACGTAATATTGCGATCTTCCTTCATTAGACTAGATATTACAATCTTGACAACCCGAATGTAATATTACGATCTTCCTTCATTAGACTAGAAATTGCAATCTTAACAACCCGAACGTAATATCGCGATCTTCCTTCATTAGACTAGATATCACAATCATGACAACCCGAACGTAATATTACGATCTTACTCTACGAGACTAGATATTGCAATCTTACAACCTTGAACGTAATATCGCGATCTTCCTTCATTAGACTAGATATCACAATCATGACAACCCAAACGTTATAGTAAGATTTCTTTGTCATTAGGCTAGATGATGTTACCACATAAATAATTCATATTAAATGAATTAAGCTTATATTGTTTCTTTCAAGTGGAAAAATAATTTTATTCCAATTGTCAATTAAAGTCAACTTTTTCACTATCTTAAATTACAGATTATAATTATTCATCAAAAAAAACAATTCAATTATGGGAGCAATTAAACCCAATAACTATTCTAATTTCGAACAATCTGTGGCACTTGGAGCTCGCGCATTAAATCATCCTTGCCGTGTAAAGATGATGGATTTAATTTGGGAGAATCAAGGAATAACAAGCACTGATTTAGTGAGGCATTTTAAATTATCTAAAACAACAATTCGTGAACATGTAGTCAAATTAAAAGACGGAGGCTTTGTTGATATAGAATATACACCACATTGTTATCTATTATCTATCAATACAAACAAGTATCAAAAATTCCAATCCTTTACAGAATTGTTTAATAATGATTTTTGATTCATTTACTACTCAATAATTAGGATTAATTTCGTGCTGAAATTATCGTTTAACAAATGACAGAAGAATTACTAATTGACGCCATTAAAGCTTTAAAAGAAGGAAATACAATCCTCTATCCTACTGACACCATCTGGGGACTGGGATGTGATGCTACCAATGAAAAAGCCTGTCAACGAATCATGGAAATCAAGAAAAGACCTGCAAACAAAAGTTTTGTCTTATTGGCAGATAGTTTTCAAATGATCGAAAAGTACATTCCTGAATTTCCTGAAGTGTGCTACGACTTAGCCGATTTAGCTGAAAAACCATTGACCATTATCTACCCCAATGCAAAAGGATTGGCTGCAAGTGTTTTAGGTGAAGATGGTTCGGTTGGAATTCGATTAACCAAAGATCCCATTTGTTTGAAACTGATTCGTTCAATTGGAAAACCATTGGTTTCTACTTCAGCAAATATTTCCAATGAACCTCACCCTACTTGTTTTGATGAAATTGTTTTGGAAATAAAAGAAGGTGTCGATGCAATTGTAAAAGAACGATTAACAGAAAAACGAACAGCGCCTTCGCAAATTATCAAAATAGGGCTTGATAGTTCGATCAAAATTATTCGGAAATAAGAAGGAACTAAAAAGAAATAGAAAGATTTAATTCAATTTAGATTTCACCTAGTATTCGTATATTTGCACCCGTCAAATGAAGGGTAATCCCGCAATGCAAGAGCAAAATTTCGCACATCGACTGCAGCACCCCGTGTTTAAAGTCATTTCTAAAATCATTTCCGAACAAGGTTTAGAAGCCTATGTGATCGGTGGTTTTGTACGTGATTTATTGCTCGATCGACCTTCAAAAGATATTGATATTGTAGTAGTTGGAAATGGAATGGATCTTGCCAAGGCCGCTGCTGATACTTTACGGGTAAAAAAGGTTTCCTACTTCAAAAATTTTGGCACTGCTCAATTTGTCTACAAGGATTTAGAAGTAGAATTTGTTGGAGCACGAAAAGAATCGTATCAACGCGATTCACGCAAGCCAATCGTTGAAGATGGTACATTGAGTGATGACCAAAAACGTCGTGATTTCACCATAAATGCTCTTGCTCTGGATTTACGTGCTGAAACTTTCGGGAATTTGATTGATCCATTTGGAGGATTAGACGATTTAGAAAAAGGAATCCTGCGTACACCATTAGATCCAGCTCAAACCTATTCTGACGATCCATTACGCATGATGCGAGCCATTCGATTTGCAACCCAATTGGATTTTCAAATAGAACGAAAAAGCTTGGAAGCAATTCTAGCCAATAGTGATCGACTAGAAATCATTTCTGCTGAACGCATCATTGACGAATTAAATAAAATCATACTGAGTAAAAAACCGTCTCGCGGATTTGAATTGCTGTTCTCAACCAAATTATTGCATCAATTTTTTCCTGAAATGGTTGCACTGTATGGAGTTGAAACAATTGATGGTAAAAGTCACAAAGACAATTTTTACCATACACTTGAAGTGCTCGATAATACATGTGCTAATTCCAACGATTTGTGGTTAAGATGGTCAGCAATATTACATGATATAGCGAAACCTCCTACTAAACGATTTGATACTGAAATTGGTTGGACATTTCACGGACACGAAGATTTGGGAGCTCGCATGACACCCAGAATTTTCAAACGTTTGCGCTTACCGCTTGATCATAAAATGAAATACGTTCAAAAACTTGTGCGTTTACATTTAAGACCAATTGCGCTAGTGAAAGGAACTGTAACGGATTCTGCCATTCGTAGACTTCTTTTTGAAGCAGGTGATGATATTGAAGACCTTATGATATTGTGCAATGCTGATATCACTTCTAAAAATGAATTTAAAGTCAAAAAATACCGACAAAATTTTGAACTTGTTTCTCAAAAACTCAAAGATGTTGAGGAGAAAGACCGTGTGCGTAATTTTCAACCACCCGTTTCTGGTGAATTGATCATGACAACATTTGGTCTTGGACCTTGCAGTGAAATTGGGACGATTAAAAGCAGAATCAAAGAAGCAATTCTAGAGGGAGAAATTGAAAATGACTTTGAAATTGCACAACAATACATGCTCCAAATTGCAGCCGAATTGGGTTTGGAAAAACAGAACAACTGAACGGATGCATAAACTTCTTATTTTTGACTAAATTTTACCATACATGGGAGCTCTGAAATTTCGCGTTTTATTGGATTCTGAAAAAAAACAGGAAACATTTCGCGACTTATTAATTGACGAAAACGACAACTTCGAAACACTCTATCGTACCATTTTAAATTCATTTCGCTTTGAAGGAATTGAAATGGGCTCATTCTATATTTCAAACGACGATTGGGATAAAGGACATGAAATTGGCTTAATGGACATGCGCTATTCAGATGAAGATGAAGGTCTTCCTAGTGTCATGAAAGAAGCTATTATAAAAGATTTCATCGAAGTTCCTGATCAAAAGATTATTTTGGTCTATGACTTTTTGCGCATGTGGATTTTCCTCATCGAATTAATTGAACGCACTGATCAAACAATAACAAAACCAGAAATTCTACTTTCTATAGGAATTGCGCCACCTGAAGATTCAAGAATCATACAAGAAGAGGGTGATTTTGATGGTGAAGACAGCGAACTCTACGATGATGAAGAGGATTACGAAGATGGGTATGATGAAGAAGATTTATCCAGCTACGAAGAATTCGATTATTAAAAACCTGCTATTTATAGCAACTTAAAACAGAACATACTCAACGTATGGATACAATTAAAAAATTCGGAGACCCCATTGGAGTAGCCATTCAAGAATACGCGAAAACCAAAAAACCAGACGATATTATTGTTGCTTCTGACATTTGCGACGACGATATTATTCCGCTCGAAGTACTGTTTCGTAAGTTTGAAGAAATGCCTGAAATCGAACAAACGGCCTTACTTCGTTCTAGTGGGAAGGTATTGGATGTAGGCGCAGGCGCTGGTATTCACGCAATGTACTTACAAGATCAAGGATTGAGTGTTCACTGTATTGATATTTCTGAAGGTGCAGTAACGTATCTAAAAGCGAATGGCTTGAATGCCGAACGCGTCAATTTTTTCTCTTTCAAAGATCAACAGTTTGACACCATTTTATTACTCATGAATGGCATAGGAATTGCAGGTAAGCTGTCCAATTTGGAAACAACATTGACACATGCAAAAAGCTTATTGCGTCCTGGAGGAAAAATTCTCTGTGACTCTTCCGATATTCGTTATTTGTATGAAGATGAAGATGGTGCTTTATGGATTGATTTGAATACCGAATATTATGGCAATTTCCGTTTCCAGATGAAGTACAAAAAAGAGAAAGGTCCTTGGTTTGATTGGTTGTACGTTGATTTTGATTCGTTGTTCACAGCTGCCAAAAATGTAGGTTTAAAAGCGAAACGGGTATTGGAAGTAGACGATCATTATTTAGCAGAAATAACCTTAGGTGAATGAAAAATTGGCTGATCTTACTTGGAACATTTTTTTACCTTTCTCAAGCAATTGGTCAAGAAAAAACGTTGTTATTCAGTATCAAAGGAAAAGACACAAAAATGTCTTACATCTTTGGAACTGTGCACTTGATTGAAGATACAGCCTTTTATTTCCCAACGAAACTTGAAAAAACACTTTCCAAAACAGATCAATTGGTTATGGAAATTGAAAATGTGACAGATGAAGCAGCAATTTTACCCTTATTAATCCTTGATTCTGGAAGTTTATTTGATCATTTCTCTAAAGAACAAGGTGATAGCATTGTTCAATGGGGCGCTCCCCTGCTCGGAATGAAACCCGAAACATTTAGAACTAATTTTGAAGCATTAAAACCTTTAGTATTGATCCAAATTGGTGCACAAGCAATGATGAGTGCGCACACAAGGTCGTATGAAATGGAGTTAACGGACAAAGCGAACGCCAATAAACAGTCGATCAAAGGATTGGAATCAATGGAATCACAATTGGCCATCTTTGATAATTTTTCCGATGCTGTAATCACTGAAATGATTATGAGTGGAATCCGAAATCCAGAGGCCGCGATCGATTCCCAAAAAGAACTAACGAAACTCTACATGGATAAAGACATGGAAGGTTTAGCAAAACTTATTGTTGAATCAGAAGAGTTTGGAGAAAACGCGGAAGTATTGGTCTATCAACGTAATCGCAACTGGATTCCAGTTATGACAGAATTTATGAAAACACAATCGTGCTTTTTCGCTGTAGGTGCTGGGCACTTAGGCGGGGAGCAGGGCGTCATTCAATTACTAAAAAATGCAGGTTATACCATCACTCCAATTGCTTATTAAAAGCAGTTTCGTCCTTCTATTGATAACTCTTTTTACAGGTTGCAGTACCTATTCAGAGGATGATAAATCGTCTTTTGACACCAAAATAGCGAGCTACATCGGGAAAAAAGGATGGAATATGACCAAATCTGATTCCGGCCTTTACTTACAGGAATTAGAAGCTGGAACGGGAGAAGAAGTCGTTATTTTTGGTTCTGAAGTGACCATTTCTTACAAAGGAACGTTACTGAATGGAAGCATTTTTGATCAAACTCCCCCCAACAAACCCTTAAAAAGTAATCTTAAAGGTCTCATTATGGGTTTTCAAGAAGGCTTACTTGGTAGAAAAAAAGGCTCAAAATTTCGTTTAGTTGTTCCTCCACAATTGGGTTATGGTGATATGGCTTTGGATAAAATTCCTGAAAACTCAGTATTGGTTTTTGAATTGGAATTAGTGGATTTACATTAAAATAAGTAACCTACCATTAATTTTTGCCTAAACCAAAGTTAATTCCAAACAACATAGAAAATTGAAATCCGTACTTACCGACATTGGTTTGGTGCAGTGAGCGATTAAATGCTGGAATAAGGGTTGCTGTCAACCGGACTCTTTTATTGGCTTCATTCGAAACAAAATAGCCAATTTCAATTGGGAATTGTAGCGTGTGGTAATAATTGAAGAATTGCAATTGCTTTGTTTTAGTTGGCACAGCTTTATAACTAGTTGGCTCTGTAAATAATCCCTCAGCTTTGTAAAATCCACTATGAATGGTATCAGAAGTATATTGTTGGGCATAATACAGTACAAATTTATAGCGTATTCCTGCACTCAATGTAAGTCGTCGATTATTCCTATAGGTCAAATAATGACAACTTAATCCAAACCCAAATTGCTTGTTCGAATAATTCTTCTTGTAATTAATAGAGATAGTTGAATCAAGATAAAATAAATCTCCCCCACTATTTGTCAATGTATCAATACGGAAAGATTCTACCTCATCCTTTTTATGTGTAAAAGAATCTCCAGATTCATTACCGAATTGAAATCCTACTTGTAAAAAACTACTTCTTTGAGACGATTTACTTAGTAAAAGACTCCGTTTCAAGCCAATTTTCCACTCTACTAACGCATTCTGATTTTGAGTGAAATAATGCTTTAGGCTATTCGAATCTTCCAAATTAAATTGTTCTTCAAGTTCTTGGTAATTAAAAGAAGATTTCCCTTGAGTTGAACTTCCCACAGAAAAAGACATTTCAAATTGAGGTATTCTTCGAATCGAATCGTTTTGACCAATCGAACAAAGTGGCATTATTAACAACAAGTAACAGTAGAAAACCTTTAACACCATCATCGATTAAGTTTAACCTAGCTAAATATAATATTTACTTTTCTACATTAAACGATTGTGTCAAATCGCATACCTAAAACTCAATCCCGAAGAAACACCAGATACTATTGCTCGTTGATTTTCAATTAATTCAATAATTTTTCTGAAGGTTTTGATACCAACCCAACTAAATGAAAACGTATAAATTTGAATTACTGATTTGAATTACGAAAACAATTCACCTAAAACCATTGACAAAACCAATTCAAACCCCTACTTTTGGGTTCGATTTTAAAAACGAATCTAATTTCTCTCTAATATGGGCGTTCTAGTTAATAAAGACTCAAAAGTAATTGTACAAGGATTCACAGGTAGTGAAGGCACGTTCCATGCAGGACAAATGATCGAATACGGAACCAATGTTGTTGGTGGTGTGACTCCTGGTAAAGGTGGTTCAACTCATTTAGATCGTCCAGTATTCAATACTGTTTCAGATGCTGTAACAAAAACGGGAGCTGATGTTTCCATTATTTTTGTTCCACCTGCATTTGCTGCAGATGCGATCATGGAAGCTGCTGAAGCTGGTATTAAAGTTATTGTATGTATTACTGAAGGAATTCCAGTAAACGATATGGTGAAAGCAAAAGAATACATCAAGTCGTTTGAAACACGTTTAATTGGACCTAACTGTCCTGGTGTAATTACCGCTGGCGAAGCAAAAGTGGGTATCATGCCTGGATTTGTGTTCAAAAAAGGTAAAATTGGAATCGTTTCAAAATCTGGAACATTAACTTATGAAGCAGCTGATCAAGTAGCGAAAGCAGGTTTAGGAATCACAACTGCTATCGGAATTGGTGGTGATCCAATCATTGGTACAACAACACGCGAAGCAGTTGAATTATTGATGAACGATCCAGAAACTGAAGGAATTGTAATGATTGGTGAAATTGGTGGAAACTTAGAAGCCATCGCTGCTCGTTGGATCAAAGAAAATGGAACAAAACCAGTTGTTGGATTTATCGCAGGTGAAACTGCACCGAAAGGTCGTACAATGGGGCACGCTGGTGCAATCGTTGGCGGAGAAGATGATACAGCTGAAGCTAAAAAACGCATCTTACGCGAGTGTGGAATTCATGTTGTGGATTCTCCAGCTCAAATTGGTGCTAAAATGGCAGAATTAATGGGAGTTACAGCTTAATCAAAGCTACTATAGAATATGAATCCCGATTTCGAAAGAGGTCGGGATTTTTTGTTTAAATCCACTTTATTTGTTCGTTTTTATTAAAAATTGGACTATTTTCATTCTAAAAAACAAAGCATGCTAAAATCAATCCTCACTTCTTATAGTTTACTTTTCGGAATCATCACCTTGGGTCAAGATTTACCCGCTGAAATTCAAAAGGGAATTGAATACTTAAATGTGGATGACTCTGAAAAAGCACTAAAACAATTCGAAAAAGCAGTAAAAAAATATCCAACCAATGCTTATGCTTACTTGTATCTTGGTGAAGCTAAAAGTAGACTCAATCCATTTAAAGGATGGGAAGATTTTAATAAAGCAATAGAATTAGATTCAACTATTGCTGAAGCATACGCTGGTAGAGGATCTTCCTTCTATGTGAAAAATAATGATTATCGTGCAGCATTGGCTGATTATGATAAAGCCATTTCGTTGAATCCTGGAGACTGGGCACTTCATTATAATCGTTCTTCTCTTCGCTTTGAAATGAAAGACTATCAGGGGTGCATTGAAGATGTCGATATGACTTTTACATTATTCGAAGATGCCGAACAATCAATTTATATAACCAAAGCACAAGCCTTAAATAAATTAGGGAAAAGTGAAGAAGCATTATTTTTGATCAATAAGTATGAAGAGATGTTCAGTTCTGATTACGATTTCAGATATTATACAGCACGAGGTGAAATAAAATTAGCCCTAAACGACAAAAAAGGTGCTTGCGCTGACTTAATAGTTGCAAAAAACATATGCGAAAGAATCGAATTTGAATTCACAGAAGATTTAATCAACGCGTTAAAATTATGCGAATAATTACTTCTTCTTTTACTCAGAATTAAAGCCAATTTATGAAAGAATCAGTAGATCCCGGTTTAGGAACCTCATTTCGGAAGTCCGTAAAACGTGTATTGAATGAAGATGGAACCTTCAATATTAAACGCGTTGGTGCGGTTAGTAAGTTCCGTGATTTTTATAAATATTTAATCGATTTACCAATTTATAAGTTTGGTGGATTCCTCATCATGGCTTTCGTTGGAATGAATTCCGCTTTTGCTATTGGATATTTACTTATTGGCATTGAACAATTGGATGGATTACAACCTAGCCAACATCCTTTCATTGGCGCACTTTATTTTAGCTCCCAAACGTTTACAACCGTTGGTTATGGAGCAATTTCACCACATGGAAACGGAGCATCTATTCTTGCTGCATTTGAAGCATTTGTTGGATTGATTAGCTTTTCCATGGCAACAGGTTTAATTTACGGTCGATTTTCAAGACCATCTTCCAAAATTGGATTTTCACACAATGTCATTGTTACTCCTTACAAAGAAGGTAAAGCAATGATGTTTAAAATGGTCAATAAGCGCAATAGTATTCTATTAAATTGCAAAGTACATATTACGCTTTCCATTGCGCATGAAGATGCGACCCATGAAAACCTGCTTCGACAATACTACACCATTCCGCTTGAGGTTGACTTTGTACGCTATTTCCCCCTCACTTGGACACTTGTTCACGTCATTGATGAACAATCTCCAATCAATGGATTATCCCTTGATGATTTACAAGATCGTGGATCTGAATTATTGATCTTAATTGAGGCTTTTGACGAAACCTATTCTCAAATGGTGATTCAAAAACATTCGTATGCAGAACACCAATGGTTAGAAAACGTGAAATTCAAACGCAATTTTGCTGCCAATGAATCGGGTAGAATTATTCTAGACATTAATGGTCTGAGTGATTTGGAGGAACTTTAAAAAACGACTTTACCTGTTTTTCAGCAAGCGAACCTCACATTTATTGGTTAATTTTGAAACATGTCGGCAACTACATTAAAAAACACTTCCTATTCCGTAATGGAACATTTCTATACACTGCAAGGTGAAGGAAAGTTTACGGGTACTCCAGCTTATTTTATCCGTTTAGGCGGTTGTGATGTTGGTTGTGTTTGGTGCGATGTAAAAGATTCATGGGACGCAACTCTTCATCCCCAATTAAGTGTCGAATTCCTCGTGAATGAAGTCTGTAATTATCCAGGAACTTTGGTGGTGATAACAGGTGGTGAACCTGCCATGTATGATTTAACTCCATTGGTCGAAGCCTTAAAAGCAGCTGGAAAATTCGTTGCGATTGAAACCTCTGGTGCTCATCCATTAATTGGTAATGTTGATTGGTATACTTTTTCCCCGAAAAAATTCAAAGCTCCTGTCGAAGAAGCCTATTCAAAAGCTTCAGAATTAAAAGTTGTGATTTATCATTCAAGCGATTTTGTTTGGGCAGAAGAACATGCAAGTAACGTTTCTGCTGATTGTCGCTTATACTTGCAGCCAGAATGGTCGAAACAGGAACGATTATTGCCTGAGCTTGTAGAATATGTTAAAAGTCATCCAAAATGGACGGTTTCATTACAAACACACAAATACTTACAAATACCTTAAACGTATGAGAATTCTTTATTTCCTAGTATTTTCAATCCTTTTTGTTTCGTGCTCAACGGCTCAACAAGGTTATTCAACTACGAATAAAAAAGCAATTGTGTTGTTTGAAGAAGGTCAAAAAGCACCAAATGTGACAAGAAACCCATTAAACGGTCAACCAAACTACAAAGAAGGTTTACGCTTAATGGAAAAAGCATTGGAAAAAGACCCGAATTTTTGGGAAGCTCATGTCCTTGCAGCCGAATTTGCGGAATACTCGAATCAAGCTGAAATTGCGATAGATCATTATTTAAAAGCTCTCGCAATAAAACCCGATCACAGTCCGTCTGGAAGTACGTATTTCTATTTAGGAAATCTGTATTACATTACAGGTAAATACGATGAATGCATCAAGACCTTGGATATCTATGTCCGCAATCCGCGAGCAAATCAAGAAATGGTTGCAAACGCTCAAGAAATCATGGCCTCAGCTGAATTTGCTAAAGTTGCAGTGAGCCATCCAACAGATTTTGAACCTATTAATCTCGGACCTGGTGTCAATACAGCCGATCCAGAATACTTCCCTACTATTACTGTTGATGGTCAAACGATTTTATTTACCCGTTTAATAACAGATAGTCGTGTTGGTGGAACATATCCTAAACAAGAAGATTTTTATGTGTCTCATTTAAGTCCGCAAAATGCTTGGCAGACAGCGATTTCTATGCCAACCAACATCAATACAGTGCGCAATGAAGGTGCACCAACCATTTCTGCTGATGGAAGAAGTCTCATTTTCGTTGCTTGTTCAATGGGTGATGTAACAGATTATGGTGATGGTAGAACGGGTAAAGGAAGTTGTGATATGTTTGTCACAAAACGCATGGGTAATAACTGGACAAATCCGCAAAATTTACCCGGTAAAATCAATTCGGCAAGTTGGGAATCACAACCGTCACTTTCAGCTGATGGAAAAACCTTGTATTTTGTGAAACGTGTAAGCGCACGTGGCATGGAACAAGATGCTGATATTTATATGTCGATTCTACAAGAAGATGGTACATGGGGAATTCCTACCCGATTACCGAATACGATTAATACACCAATGATGGAAGAATCTGTATTGATTCATCCAGATGGTAAAACATTGTATTTTTCATCCCGTGGTCACCAAGGAATGGGAGGATTAGATATTTATGTATCTCGAATGGATGTGAACGGTGTTTGGGGACAAGCTGAGAATTTAGGTTTCCCGATCAATACACGATTTGATGAAAATTCCTTGATGGTAAGTGCAGATGGTGAGATCGCTTTCTTTGCTTCGGATCGTGAAGGCGGTTATGGTGATTTGGATATTTACTACTTTGAAATGCCTGAACATTTACGCCCTACCAAAACCTTGTATTTTGATGGTTTGGTCTACGATATTGAAACCAAAAAACCAGTACCAGGCAAATTCTCTTTGGTCGATTTAAAAACAGGAAAAGAAGTCATTCAATCAGAAGCCGATCCAATAACGGGTGCATTTACGGTTTCGTTAACTGTTGATCGTGAGTACGCTTTAAAAGTTAGCTATCCAAATTACAATAATTTTTCAGCAAATTTCAATATGACCAATCCAGATGATCAAGAAGTGATTCACTTGGATGTACCAATGGTTCCAATCAATAGTGTATCTGTTGTTGAATTAAAAAATGTCTTCTTTGATTTGGGTAAATCAACCTTACGACCAGAATCATATATTGAATTGAATAATTTACGCGACTTCTTAAAAACCAATGCTACCTTGAAAATTGAATTGGGTGGACACACAGATACACGTGGTGATGATGCAGAAAACTTAAAACTTTCCAACGATCGTGCAAAAGCAGTGTATGACTATTTAGTGAAAGCAGGAATTGATCCGAAACGCTTGTCTTACAAAGGATATGGTGAAACTAAAACCAAAATTTCTGATGCTGATATAGCTAAGTTGACAACCGAAAAAGCGAAAGAAAAAGCGCACCAAGAAAATCGTAGAACTGAATACCGAATTATCAAATAAGGATGCACTTTCTAAGACTGATTCGACCAATAAACTTACTTGTCATAGCATTGACAATGTATGCGGTACGTGTGTTTTTCTTACCGTACATGGTTAAGCCGTGTTCTTGTCAAGGTTGGAATTCAGAACCACTTGACTTTTTTCTATTGGTTTTTTCAACGGTTATTATTGCAGCTGGCGGGAACATTATTAATGATTATTTTGATGTAAAGGCAGATCGCATCAACAAACCAGAAAAGTTGATTATTACCAAATATATCAAGCCACGATGGGCCATTCTCATGCATTGGATCCTTAACTTTGTTGCATTTGGAATTGCTTGTTACCTCAGTTGGCGACATCAAACATTTTGGTATATGTTCATTCACTTGTTAAGTATCAATGGGCTTTGGTTCTATTCCATGTATTTCAAACGTCGATTTCTCATTGGTAATGTAATTATTTCCATCCTTACAGGTTTGGTTCCTATTTTATGTGGTATTTATTTTCTAGACATTACTTCTCCCTTTAATCATGATTACCTTCCATCAACTTGGAGTACACATGATGGAAGTTGGATTACTGATTTGAATCTCAAAATTTTCTTTGTGCTCTTCTTTGCCATCTTTGCTGCATCGCTCAATTTAGTGCGCGAAATAGTAAAAGACATGGAAGATGTGTCAGGTGATTTGGTTCTAAAGGCGAAAACACTACCTATTGTTCTTGGTCAAACGAAGACAAAATGGATTGCAGCAGGATTAATCGTTGTGATGATCGTTCTACCTATTCCATTTATCTGGGAAGCATACGCTATTTATGGAAAATCATTTCTTATTGCAATGGCTCCTGCCCTACTGGTTCTTTTAGGAATGTTGTTGGTGCTGTTCCAATTGTATCAAGCAACCGAAAAAAAGCAATTAAAACAGGCAGATTTAACCTTGAAAATTATAATGATTATTGGTTGTTGCATGCCCTTTTACTGGTATTTTTTATGACAAACATCAATTGGGTCTTGGGTTCAGGATCTCCAAGAAGAAAAGAATTATTAGCAGGAATCGGAGTTGACTTTGTTGTTCGCACAAAAGATACGGATGAAGTTTATCCTCTCGATTTAGCTCCACAAGCAGTTCCGGCCTATTTAGCTGAACTAAAAGCAAAAGCGCTCCTCCCCGACCTTGCACCAACAGAAGTTGTAATTTGTGCCGATACAGTCGTGATTTTGGATCAGGAAATCATTGGAAAACCACTCGATAAAGCGGATGCCCTTTCCATGCTTACACGTTTAGCAGGAAAAACACATGAAGTAGTTACTGGAGTTTTCATTGGCAATAACGAACGTCAATTCGTTGCTTCTGATGCTACACTAGTAACATTTGGTAATTTGACAGCTCAAGAAATTGAACACTATGTTGATCATTACAAGCCATTTGACAAAGCAGGTTCTTACGGCGTTCAAGAATGGTTGGGGTATGTTGCGGTTGAAAAACTAGTTGGTTCGTATACGAATGTCATGGGCTTGCCAACGCATTTGGTGTATCAGATGGTTCGAGAATGGATGGCAAAGTAAATGCTACTTTACAATCTTGTGCGTGTCATAAAGAGGTGTGAGTGATAAAAAGTTAGTTTTTGGGAGAAAAAAACTGAATGTTGATTGTGTCTTTTATTCACTTCATTTCCAATTTTTTTAGTGGAGTATAAATACGTTATTGTATTCAGTAATATTGCGGGATTACTCGACATTTTAATGCTATGAATCAGATACTTACAATTCAGTTTGATGCACTATTTTTCAAAAAATATTCAACTAATTTTTAAACTTTAAAAACAGTTCTCCATTCAAAACACAACTACATTGGATTTATTCACCTCATTTCCAACTTTTTTAGTGAAGTATAAATACGTTACTGTGTTCAGTAATATTGCGGGATCACTCGATATTTTATATGCTTTAAATCAGATACTTACAATTCATTTTGACGCACTATTTCTCAAAATAAATTCAACTAATTTTTAAACTTTAAAAACAGTTCTCCATTCAAAAAACAACTACATTGGATTTATTCACCACATTTCCAACTATTTTAGTGGAGTATAAATACGTTATTGTGTTCAGTAATACGCTTCCGTCCGCCGTGGAGGATTGCGGGATTACTCGATGTTTTAATGCTTTAAATCAGATAATTTATAATTCATTTTGACACACTATTTCTCAAAAAAAATTCAACTAATTTTCAAACTTTAAAAACAGTTCTCCATTCAAGAAACAACTACATTGGATTTATTCACCACATTTCTGACTTTTTCCGGAAATCCTAAAAATGAAAAAACGCTCACCGAAATACCGATGAGCGCTTTTTCTTTGTTATAACTCGTAAATTCTTATTGTTTCACAAACTGACTTGTTTTCACCCCTTCAGATCCTGAAACTTTTACATAATACAATCCTTTACTCAAATCAGCAATTGGTAAATCTACACCAAAGAAACTACCATCCGATGCTGCGGTTTGTTGTTTTAGAATGCGTCCGTTGGCATCTAAAATCCAAACGGTAAGATCTGTACCCAAATTTCCATTGAATTCCACACGAATATTCTCAGTAGCTGGATTTGGGTATAATTCTAAGTTCTCATCCAACATACCTTTGTCTACTGTATTCAAAGCAAAACCAACAGAGAAATCATAGCGGTGGTATTTACCAAAATCAGTATTGAATGATTCAATGATTCCAGCTCCAACATAACGCAAACGGAATTGACCGCTTGTTTCGCCTTCTACTTGACTTGAATACCAGAATCCTATTCCATCATGATCGGTGTCTTCTAAGATCACAGAATAACATCCTTGAGCCAAATCAAATGTATCTCTGTACTCTGTTGTATTCGCAAGATTCGTGCGCTCAAAAACTGTATTTCCATCGCCATCAATCAATTTCCAACTGTTTTCAACTGCTTTGTTGTTGGTTTTGAAGTACACATAGAAAGGTCCATTGATCACTTCTGGTGCTTGGTATTTCGTAATGAACTCATTATTCGGTGCATATTCATCTAAATTCGGAGTTCCTTCAATATCATAAACTTGTGCATGGAAACCATTCGCTGTAACGGCACCAAACCACCAGTTTTGATCGGTAATTGGAATTTCAACTGTTTCTTTTTCTAAGAAATCCAAGTTTCCATTCCATTCATATTCCATCCATGTACCATAGGAAACCCAGCAACGGATTTTACATTTCGTCAATGGTAAAGCACCTGTATTTTGCAAAATCACGCGTGGATTCGAACAAGTTGGATTCCATTTGCTATAGTATTCCCATTTATTGGGATTCAACACATCAATGATGGCAGCATCATGTTGGAAATTCGGTGCAGAATACGAAACCAAATCCAAGGCTGCAACATAATTTCCGCCTGCTTGACCAGCATCATTTGCAGGAACATCGTTCACATCGTAATCAATGGAGATCGTTTGTCCAGGTGTTACAAAAGAGGACAATTCATGATCGTACTCAGGAACTAAATCGCCAGGACACCAGCCTTCTCGTGCATACGGCCACGTTCCGCCTTGTGCCACATTTGGATTAGAACCACATTCTGTTCCTCTCCAAATATTCCAAGTAAAACGTGGAACTCCGTCAATAATGATTTGGTGATCTTTTGGTGCCCATTCGCAACAAGCTGCATCACCAACTTGACCGTGACCAGAAAAACGGGTCTTGATTTTAAACATTTCAGAAGTATCCGACAATTGTACTGGAGTAGCACTTAAAACGGCATCGCTTGCCATTTGACCATAATTATAACTTGTGAAATCTGCCCAAATTGGTTCAATATTATCAACATCTCGTGGAGGTGTTCCTTCAATGAATGCAAAGCGAAGATCAATTAACTCTTGGGTGTTGTGTGCAGCTAAATCAACTGTTCCATTCAAGTACTTTTGGTAATCGGTAACATCGTAAATCCATGTAAATCCTTGCGGACCTAAATCAAATCCAATTCCATAAGGTGTGATATATCGGCCAATTTCCACATCATGAACCAATTCAAATGGCGGTTGGTAATAGGTTAACGTTTGATTCGTAATGGTATTTGTGAAACTGTTTGCTACTGTTCCTGCAGTTGATCCATTGCTAGCAAGTGTATCCATTGAAGCATCGTCATAAATGACTGTATTATTAATGATATGGAAGCTATTATCGGAAGGTGTATATTCAAACAACACTTTTGGTTGTGGGAATTGAGTAGACAGAACTGAATCCGTTTGAGCTGCTAAATAGGTTCCTTGTACAAAGGAAACAGTTGGTCTTTCTGAACTTGAAACACGACCAGCAACTGGATAAACATCCTGTTGAATCATGTTGTCTTGCGAACACATTCCTAAACGATTATTGCCAGAACGATCAACCATTGCAAGTGTATTGTCGAAATCGTAATAGACTTCCAAAGCACTGTAGTCAGGATGAGATGCGTCTATTTTTTTGTCTTTCCATGTGGCAATCGTTGCAGCATCCAATGCAGTTGTCCAAACAGAAAATTCATCAATATCGCCGCTGTAATTGTAGGCTTGATTTGCATTTGAACCTAAAAAGAACTTGGCTACTTTTCCAACAGGACGGGTTAAACCAGTTCCAGAATGCCACAAAACAGCATCTTTGTAAATCATCATGTCACCTGTACTTGCTTTTTTCACAAATACCCATTGGTGCCAGTTATTATCAATATCTGCCGCAGTTGCTACTTTATTGATTCGGTCATAACCATTTCCAGTTCCCGCATCGAAATAGATCGAATTATCAGACCAAGGGAAGTGAATATTAAAAATGCGGTTATTCAATGAATCAACAGCTTCAAGGACGGATGTATTTGTACCGAAACTTGCATTTCCTTTCGCCCAGAATGAAATGGAAACATCACCCCCTAAATCAACATTGCTTAAATTGATTTCTGCATAATCAGCAGTTGTAGTGCGAAATACACCATTGTTATCCGAATATGTTGAAACGCTTCCTACAACACCACTTTCTTGTGCTGTCATCTGAATCATCGATGCAGCCGTATTGGCATCTGAATAACTTAATTCAACCACTATATTGGAAGTTCCATCCCAGAAATAAGGACTGGAAAAATTCACTGCATTCGTCCCAACAATCATTCCTGAAAGGTGATTATCATAAACAGTAGTAAAACCAGCAGTTTCCCAAGCAGTTAATGTAGTTCCATTGGTGTTTTTTAATCTAATTTTAACATTTTGCAAACTCGCTAAGGCATTTAAAAAGGAAAATTCCATGGCTTGTAAATCGCCTGTTGTAGCACCAGAAGCTAATAATTCACTCGCGGAAACAACCCATTGCATTGTTGAACCATTCGATCCAGTATTCACAATGGCCATTGGTGTAGTTGCCGTTCCTGCAATTGGATAACTAGACGTGACATTCGCCATACGCTTTTGAACAATTTTCCATTGCTGGTCGTAATATGCTTGAATATTAAAAGAAGCACTCGCAGGATTGAGCGTGTTGATTTTATACCGTGAGCCATCAACCTGTACAGAATCCATAATGCCAGTATGATCGAATACGCGGGTATAAGCCAAATAATCCCATTCTCCACAATTGTATTGATCCCACGTTGTTAATGGACTACACTTTAACTTGTAATACATTAATACTTTTTCAAAGCGCTTGGTTTCCAAAGAAGCAGGAAATTGAAATTCGGCTCTTCGAGAGACAATTGTATCAAAGGTGAAGGTTTGAACCCATGTTGTGTCTTGGGCTTTCAAACCTAATACTGGTAGTAGTAAAAGGGCGATTACACTAAAAAATTTCATGTTTTTCATTTAGTTTAAAAGTAAGTTAAGAACGACTGTATTTGACTTAACCAGAGGATATTAAATATACCTCTTTTTAGACAATTGTTCCGAACATATTGTTTAGCAAGAATATGAATACCAAAAATAGAGCTATTCAATTCGAAAAACAGCAATATTGCAAGACAAAACAGGGACAAAGCACTTTAATCGTAGACAATCATTCAATTTCTAATCAGTCGATAAAATGAATTAACAGTTACTATTCGTAAGGTAAAACAACTGTATTTCAATTGATTAATTGATCACTAAAACAACGTGGCATGATACAACTATGAAATTAAATGGACAGTACTATTCTTATGTCTGCCCTGTCTAAAAAATACTGTAAACAGGTAAACGATTTGCTGTTGTTTTCTCATAATACGGACTTCGCTTGTAAATGAAGAACAGCTGATCCCATTCACTCGCAGCAAATGCAGGATCAGTTCGTTTTTTAGAATAAAAATCTTGCGCCAATTCTGGGTCTTTCTCCAATAATTGAGCAGCGATTTCTTCAAAAACATAAGGTGAGAAATATTCCTTCTGCTGCAAATGACTATCAAAGAAATTCCACGCAAAATAACTATCTTCTGCTTTTGGTTCAAAAACGGATAACAAAAAGAGTCTTCGTTCCTGTTCCGTAGGAATGATTATCGTTCCTTTTCCGAAGAATAAGGTGTCGATTATTTCTTCTGTTTTTATTCTACTGTGCAAGTAATGGGATTCGTAGGGTTGTTTGGGGCTTTCATACGTTGAGACATGGTTTACCGTAACACCTACTAAAGAATCCATGTTCTCTCTATAGTATTTCACTCCATTTGCATCCAATCTGCGGATGATTTCTTCATTTGAACCACTCATGATATAAAAACGAGGAATAGCAACTGAATCAACTGATTTATAGGTATTAAAATGGGGAATGTTTTTTGTGTACGGTTGTTGTTGATCGTAAAGGAGACGAATCAGACCAGTAACATCACTTGTTTGATAGATCGCTTTGAATCCTTTGAAACGAATGGAATCGGCTTTATCGGTCAATTTATAATTGTACTTGAAATGTGTTTGTTTATTGGACCAATCAATTGCTTGTTTACGAGCGGATTCAATGTCTTTGGCACATTCATTTGTCCAAATCACCAATTCATCAATGAACTGTCTCGTTACTTCTACTCGCTCAGGAAATGGTTTAAGCATGTGTGTTTCAACCGTAAAACTCACTGAATGAAACAATGAAGCATAACCCATTGCGTAACGTGGTAAATCATTGAAAGCCATGATTCCTTTGTCTGGAATATCATCTGTCAATTCCACATAAGGAAACACATCTGTTTTTCGTTTTTTAAGACGACTTGTTAAAGTTGGAATACAATTCTGATAGGTTAATGTTTTCATTGATGGTGCCATTCGCTCTTTCATGGAAGCGATATAGGTCAATGTATATTGGTAATCCGCTCCATTACTCACATGCGTATCTACAAATACATCTGGATTGAGAGCGTGGTAAATGGCGGCAAACGTAAACGCATTCGGCGAATCCATTTTTATGAAATCACGGTTGAGATCCAAGTTTTGACTATTTCCACGAAAGCCGTATTCTTCTGGTCCGTTTTGGTTCGCTCGACTGGTAGAAGAACGATTAAACATTCCTCCTACATTGTAGGCTGGAATGATTGCTATTATAGGCAAATTTGCCGTTTTCTTCCCTGCTTTAATCCATTCATCGATCCAAATGAGGCAAGCATTCACTCCATCTGGTTCGCCAGGATGAATCGCATTATTAATGAGAATGGTTGTAGTAGCACGCGCCTTTTCCATCGTTTTGGTTGAATCTTGCGCCCCATTGATAATACAAACATAAATTGGCCAATCGGTATCGGATTTCCCCATTGCATACAATTCAATTTCCGAATGCGCTTGATCCAATTGCTGATAGTAGGCAATCAATTCAGGATAAGTTGGCGTTGTATTTCCTGACCATTGGGCAGAGACATCAAGACATGAACATACAAGTAACAAATGGAAAAGGAGTGTTCTCATAAAGTAAATGTAGTATAAATGATTAAATACATAATCGCATGATACATGGTTCTGTAGGCAAGCGATTCATCGCGTACCTACAGAATATAAACAATTGTAGACGGTCAATGAATGGCGTGCCAACATTGTTATAAATCGATAATCTAATTATTCCATTTTTCTTGTTCTTCTGGTGTTAAAAACGACCAAACAAGAATTCTGCTTTGTTTATTTCCTTGTGCCATTGGAAGGGTTTTCACTGTAATGGCTTCTGCCTTTTTTAATAATTTGTAGGCTTTATTGAGGTTTGATTCTTTGGAGACAAGTGTCGAAAACCAACAGCATGAAGTCGCAAATTGTTTGCTTTGTACGATCATGCGCCAAATAAATTGTTCTTCCCCTCCTTCACACCATAATTCATTGGGTTGTCCACCAAAATTGAGTTTGGCCTTTGGTGTTTTCGTTTTTGTTATAGCTGATTTTGTAAGGTTCTTTAATTTTCGTTGCGTACTTGCTTCTGCTTCAGCTTGTGAGGCATGAAAAGGTGGATTACAAATCGTCACATCAAAACGTTCTTTGGGTTGTATAATCCCTTGGAAAATATCCGTCGCATTGGTTTGTAAACGAGCCTCAATACTACCCTTAAATTGCGGATTTGTTTCTACCAAACTATTCACGGATGCTATGGCAACTGGATCAATATCAGTCCCAACAAACGACCATTGGTATTCAGCATTTCCGATGATTGGGTAAACAGCATTTGCGCCTACACCAATATCCAAACACTTGATTTTTTTACCAGTTGGTATTTCACCATTTCGCATTAATAGATCGGCGATATTGTGAATGTAATCTGCTCTTCCTGGAATAGGCGGAATTAAATAATTCGCTGGAAGGTCCCAATTATTAACACCATAGTGCTTTTTAAGTAAGGCTTTATTGAGTGCTTTTACTGCTTCTGGATTAAAAAAATCAATGGTTTCTTGCTTGAATTCATTGATGATAACGAATGCAGCTAACTCAGTTGAAATGGTTGTTAAATCACTGAAATTGTAACGTTCACGGTGTTTATTACGAAGATGTAATGCTGTTTTTTCGGCTGGAGGAGTTCTTTTTTTGTCGAGCATAGTTTGTCGCTATCAGAAAAATGAATGTGACTAAAATGCACATACATGTTTACACAATTATTCCATAAAGGTACTAAAAGCGAATTCAATTGAAGAATTAAGCATTAAACGTGATGCCGCTTCTTGAATTTCACTTGTGCCTTCACTCCTATTTTCGCATCGATTGGCACGTCAATGAACGCAGGATTTTCAACTGTTGCTGTATTCAAAGTACAGTTAATGCGCATGTACTTCGCGGAACTTAACAAGGCCAATTCATCTTTGGTAAATGCAATTGAATTGACAGAAGTTGAAGTCATTTTACCATTCACCAATGTTCCGTAATCAGCGCTGTTAATAGCCATTGTTTTGGGTGAAATAGCAACTGGTTGATAATACTGATCTAACCAATAACAGGTTGCAATTGCATCAATGCTAAATTCATTCTTGATCTGGAATTCAAGCACTGCTTCTTCAATGGTTGATAAATCAAGTGATGACATATCTAAATCAAGCGTATCTTCAACTACCAATGCAGAAAGCTCCATATTAATTGGAACATCACCTTTCAACGTCAAAGCAATGGAACTGCTTTCTATGAACTCATTTTGCATGGTAAATGACATGGGATTGAATTGAACTGCATATTCAGCTTCAACTGTGACCGCTTTTGCTTCAATCAAATCAATGATGGATGAATTTTGTTCATTCAAGGTAAAACTCGCTTCGCCTTCAATAACGCTAGTTCCATTTATTTGTGCAGGTTCAAGCGACATCCATTGGTTCAGCAAGTTGGTTTGCAGCTGTGTTATAATGCCATTCTCATCAATTGCTTTGAGTGAAACCAGTTTAAATCGCGCAGGAGCTTCTACCCCATTTTTAATTCCAATGGATAACGAAATCGCATTTAATCCAAACGAACCGGATGGAACATTTTTGAAAAAGTCAACCGAAGTGGAAACAGATTGATTGATGATTTCATTTCCGAAAAACCCAGTAGCAGCTTCTAAAATGACACCTTCTAATGTTGCTTCAAAATAAAGTGTATCGTAACGTGTAATATTTACGGCAGGTCCAGTAGGATCGGTTGTGATTTTGAGTTTAGAAAAAACAGCATTGACTGTATCTTGCAATTCACCCGTTGTTTCAAATGTATAGCCTGAAATATCTATTTGACCTGTGATAAAACTTGGATTGGCAGAAGTGCCGGGAGCAGCTAATGGCGCCACTATTAAGGTATTTCCGTTTTTATCTGAATAAGGAAATTCTGCTTTAAATGTTGTGTTGGTTGGGATGACATTCCGTGCTTTGTATTTCAAAATACCCGATTTCACCTTAAAGGTTGTCAATTGTACTGGCTCAATGTCCAAAACCATATCAAATTGGTGGTAAAGTGATGAACCAGCGGTAACAGTGAAATTATCGACATCTAATGAGATATTGGAACTTACTGTTGTATCAGGAATGATGATCAGATCAGAAACAGGAGCTTGGTAAAGCAATTCTTCAAAACGCAAATGAGTTTGTCCGTTGTTATCGTAAACAATAGAATCTTCCACCAATGAATTGAGCGTGAGCGTATCGTTAATCAATGGAGCTGTCCAATCGCCCACCCAGCTAGCATCCTTTTTACAACTTGATAATAATGTGATTGCGCAAATTAAAAACACACTTGTTTTCATTGTTCAACGTTTTTTCGTTAGTAGCGAACCAAAGATAGTCTTTTTTTTATTTTCATTCTTCAAAGCTACTTACGCCTGAAACGTACCTTCCATTTCTCTATTCCAATCCTCTAAATCAAACTGATTAATGGATAATTCTGCAATGAAGTAACAATCTGAAAGTGCTTCGTAATACGTCTTCTTAGCAGATTCTATACTACTTTTTTCAATGACCCGTAACAAGCAACTAGGGTCATCACTTGTTCGAATAATTTCATTTACTTTTTCTCTGAGTTCATAGAGTCCATTCGGTATTATTTCTTTGAACTCAGTCTGATCCAACGTGGAAAAGGATGTTTGGGAACTATAAAATGGGCGTACTAAATAATCTTCTCCCACTTCTGAAAATTCCTGAACGATCACTTCCTGTTTAATTTCTGGATGATTTTTAAACCATTGCTTGACAGTTTTTGTCAAATCGACTAATGCAGGAATGTATTTCGGATCAATAACTCCATCAAAATGGCGAATGAGCGCAATTGGTTGTTGAAATTTATCCTTCGTACAATACAAAGTGCCTTTAAATCCATCTAGTATGATGAAAATTTGGTTTGCGGATTTAAAGTTTTCAAAAGTGTTCATTGGAACTAAAATTGTGCTCAAGAATTAAGTACAAATGCAAAAGTGACTTTAAAATTTAATTGAGACATAAATAAATCTTCACCCATTGCCCCCAAATCTTCTATTTCAACAGTGTAAATCCTTATTAGTTCTTGAAATGAACACCATAACTTTTTTGCAAATGAATCGATTGTACTTTGTATTTCGTCTATACCTGATGTTAGTTTCAGTACTTCACCAATCAATTCCATTTTGAACCTAAAATTGGAACCTGAAGCGCAAAAAAAAGTGTTGTTTTTTGTCGTGCATTTCCAATTCCATTAACTGATCCATTAATAATGAAATAGATGGAAACAGTGCACAAGCTTGGTTAGGCATTAATCCTTTATTACTAATCGTTATATCTTGACCAATAATAGAAATATATCCAGATGAAAGGAAATTTACATCAGTTGGATCTTGCGTTGTGAGTTCTAATTGAATGTTCATTAGTGTTCTATATCCGATCTACTTTTTTGAATTATTGAATAGACCATTTTAACGTAAATGATATGCTTTTACATCTGAAGATGCAAGTTCATATAAATCATCAAAGTGAAAATTTCCAATCTTTTCAATTAAATCAATAATACCATCTTCAGTCATGTTCACTTTACCAAGATCATTGTTTTCCAATGCATTTGGTAAGTCTTCACCTCCAACGGCACCTTTATACGAAAGACGTTCACCATTTTTAAAGTAGGCATACGCAAATGTATCAGAATAGGAATTAATTAAAAAACATAGCACTTGTCCATCCGAAGACAAAGCACTTAATTCATCATCAAAAGAGGAAGGAGTAATTTCATCAAATGCACAACTATGAGCAATCGATTTTTCAAAGATTAATACAGCATTGTTGATACGTAAAATTCCTATCCCCTCAAATTCATACGAATTAATTGTTTCAAAATGGGAAGATTCGGGGGTTTCTTCCGTATCTAAATCAATAAGCGAAAGAATTTGTGGATCATTCACAATTTTATTCACATTTAGCAATATACCTGATAGTCTCATAGTTTGTTTTTAAGCATTAAAAATAATTAATTTGGTGGTCTTTCAAAAACGACCTCTCCTTGTTTAAATAACGGGAAATTTTTACCACCAAAAGCTGTTTCAGCATTTGGTCCAAAAGGTTTCATTCTTGTAAGTTCTCCTCGATCTAAGAACCCATATACAGTTGTTTGTTCTGCAGATGTACTAGCAGTTGCCGATGATTTGAACTCTCTATAAAGTATTTCATTCCCACGTTTCAAAACTGCATCAATTCGAGCAGAACTTCTAGTTGGGGTGCCAGATTCAGATAAGATACGAATACTTACTTCACGAATAACTTGATACCCTAAATTTCTATATTGCAAGACCTTCGTATAGGCCCATATTTCTCCTAAAATATCATTTTTAACAATAGTAGGTAAATCTGTTCGAAGTAATGCATCTTTTACGATACTCCAACGTACAGTATCAATTGTTGTTCCACCTTCACCACCGAGTATTGAATTAGCTATACCTTCACTTCTACCTCGAATAAATGAAGACGTAAGATCTCCAGGCCTCCTATTTGTAAGTCCTGCACTAACCATTGCTTGTCCATCAGCATTTCTACCAGTCATTTTATCACCCCAAATAGAATTAGCTACCTCATCTGGTGTCTCTGCTATCGCAGCAACTAATCGCTCCGAATAGGCCAATGATTCCCTAATTTGCTCCATTGAATAGCGATCATTTCCTAATCGATCTACAGCAGTTCGTAATTTTGTTAATGCATTTTCTCCAAGTTCTTCAAATAGCAATAAGGTTTCTTCACGCGTTAAAGCCATTTTTGAAATGACATGATTTAATTGTCTTGTAAAATCTGAATCCGAAAGGGCAGTAAATCTAGCTCGAATAACCATCAGATCATCAAATCTTAAAGTCGTTAATATACTTGAAACAACTTGGTTATTTGAAATCCTGTAAACAATAAATGAAGCTCCATTGATTGTACTTTCATTGGATAATCCAGTTACAATGGTTTGCAACATTCCAGAAGTTAGATTTGGCGTATTTATCTTTGCTAACATCTTATTGAATTCATAAAAGAAGTTCCCAATGTCAACCTTTCCAGCAAGAGAATTTAATAACGTAACTACTGCATCATCTGAATAACCAAGCACTTTAAGCCTTGATACGCAACTATCTAAAAAAGGAGGTCTAGCTGAGGCGGATCTCCACCTAATAGGAATCCTATCATTTAATGCTGAATTT
>JAYSRF010000081.1:0-4655 GCA_043721195.1 Fluviicola sp.
CTACGTTCGACACGCCAAAATACGTTGCGGCCACAGCAGACCAAATCTGTCCAAAATGACTTCTCCGTGAATTGTGTGTACAGATATAGACCAATTTGATGGGGATTTCTTGCTCCTTTTTTTGTTGAATGTAGTTTGCTAGATTGGATAATATTTCCCTTCGATCGGTTGAAATCGAAGGGAATAATGCAACTAGCTCATCGCATGTTTGTTGAATTGCTGAATACATGGATGTGGGAAATTAACAGCAACCACCACCAGGTGTACAGGAGTTTGCGTTGGGTGTTAATTCCGTTAAATTGACTTTCAGTTTATCAGCAGGAATTCCACAAGCATCGGAAGCCAAACAAGCTGTCTTTTTTGAAACGAGCAAAAAATTGGTTCCATCAAAATCCAAGTCGTACTTGCCAATGGTATCCGATTGGTATTCGACTTCAATTTCTAAATCTTCCATTCCAAGTACTTTCTCTGACAATTGAATGATGTCGCTCAATTTTTTGGGTGCCAAGCGGTGATCAAAATCTCCAGCTTCCCACAATTGGAAATTGGCTACCTTTTCATGACGCACTGTTCCACCACAATCAATGAAATCTTTTGTGATCACACCAACCTCAGTAATGTGAAAATGTTGTGGCACAAACGTACCATTTGGCAATTGAAAATGAACGGCACTTAAGTTGCTCAATTGCGCTTTAATCGTTGATAATTTCATAATTTCTCTACTATTAAATTTAACAGCAAGACGGACTATTTTTCTGTACCAATGCTTGGTAAATACCGCCGATGCTTTCTTGGATTTTTGTAAATGTTTCTTGGTTAATACAGTAACAAATGGCATTTCCTTCAATCGTTCCCTGAATGATTCCCGCTTGTTTCAGCTCTTTTAAATGTTGCGAAACAGTAGGCTGGGAGAGTGGCAATTCATTCACAATATCGCCACAAATGCAGGAATCTGTTTTTAGGAGAAACTCAATGATGGCGATTCGAGCTGGATGCGCCAAGGCTTTCATTAAATGTGCCAATTCGTTTTGACTGTCTGAAAAATGATCTGTTTTTGATGCGCCCATGCTTTTCTGTATAACTATATTGCAATATTACGATATATAAATGAATTGCGGCTAGGAATAGACTTTTTATTTTGCAAAAAAATTGATTGTTCGATGAAAAGGAAAAGGTATTTGTGTCTGATGTTAAAGATAACATCATGCATTTTTGCCCACATCTTTGCTTTTAACTAGTTGAAGTACAGTTTGGGGGTACAACAACGCAATGTGGGAAGTTTCATTAGGAGTGGTGAGAATGTTGTGCGTTCTAGTTAGAAGAATCCGTTGAGTCTGGAGTGAATTCAGTGGAGCACGGAGCAGTGTAAGTTGCGTGCGGAGGGTTGTCAGTTGCGTGCGGAGCAGTGTCAGTTGCGTGCGGAGCATTGTCAGTTGCGTGCGGAGCGAATTCTTCGGAGTCTGGAACGAATTCTTCGGAGTGCGGAGCGGATTCAGTTGAGTGCGGAGGGTTGTCAGAAGCGTGCGGAGCATTGTCAGTCGCGTGCGGAGCGAATTCTTATAAGTGCGGAGCAAATTCAAAGTAGTGCGGAGAAGTTGCAGATGAGTGTGGAGGTTGACAGTATCCCACGAAGTGTGTCAAGGCTTCATTCTATCTCCAAAGTAGTGGTTTAAATCTCGAACTTTACCAGAATAGCCTGATCGCGGTTCGGAACTATTCTTCTAATAATGAATCGAAATAGGAGATATAATTCCCTTGGTTAAATTCTTAATCTCATCATATTCTGTTACTTGACCGTTTCGTTTGACTTTTACATGAAAAGTAGCTTGTTGGGTAATACTTGTATAAGATAAATTGGAAAATCCGCCTAAAAGTGGTGTTACATCTGCACAACCAGCATATTTGTATTTGGGAGACATCACTGGATCATTCAGTGAGATCCAAACACTATCTGTAGCATCAAAACAATTCACATTTTTGATCGAAACCAAGTAATGATACATTGGTTTTAATTGAATCGTTCTCTTACTTTTTCCTCCTCCAATACTAGAACTTTGGCTATAGTTAAGGATAGTACTCATGGCATGTGTATAATACTTTCCACCATGAAGACGTAATTCTAATTTGCCTTTTCTGCCCAGTTCTTTTTGAACTTTCATGTGCCCGTCTTCTCCTGTATTTCCTAATTGAATCGTTCCTTGATTATCGGTTCCACCTTCCATTCCATAATAAATCCATGCAGAAACTTGAACTGGATCACCTGTTTCTGAATCAACTACCGTTAAGTCCAAATAGAGTGTGTTGGATTTGTGACAACCGTAAAACATAAGCGGAAGAAGAATGAGGAGTAAATGTGTTTTTAGGAATACAGATCGAAACATGGTTGTGAATTTAGATGATGATCCAAAAATAATGAATAGTTGGAACGAAATGATCAATTCCCTTTCCCCAATTTTCTTAAATGCCCATAATGCGCTTTGATTGCTCCCCAAAACGTTCTTTTATAATGATACGTTACGCCAAACTCAGCTGCGGTTTGTTGCACGATTTCCGCAATGGCAGGATAGTGCACATGACAAATATGGGGAAACAAATGGTGTTCAATTTGAAAGTTTAATCCACCAATGAGATAGGACAACAAGTTGTTTTGGTGCGCGAAATCACACGTGGTTTCTAATTGATGTACATGCCAATTTTTTGTGGCAAGATTGCTTGAATTGTCTTCGAAATGTGAAGTAGCCACCACATGTGCCAGCTGAAAAACAATGGTCATGCTGATTCCAGCAACAACCAGCATGGTTAGGAACATTGCAACAATCAGGATGGGCGAAAAGGGAAGAAGGTAGATCGGGATAACCAGAAATACGCCATAAAAAAGTAGTTTCTTCACAAGAATGATCAGTGCAACTGAACTACTTTGTTGGTAGGATTTAAAAAATCGCATACGATGGTACTTGATGACTTTCATAAAATCTTTCACCGTAATCCATTCAATGATGAGTAATCCGTAAATGAAGGTCGCGTAAATGTGCTGGTAGGAATGGTACCATTTCAGTGGCTGGTGTTGTGAGAATCGAAAAACGAAACGCGGGTGAATATCCTGATCAATTCCTTCTACATTGGGATAAGTATGGTGCAATACATTGTGTTCAATATTCCAGATGATTGGCTCCACACCAACGGCAATAATGGGAACTTGTAGTAGAATAGTCACCAAGCGATTGTTGGTATAAGCTCCGTGTACCGTATCGTGCATAATGGACATGCCAATGAATGATTGACCTAAACCCAATAACGCCCACAAGAAAAACAAGATGGGTAAATTTGAAATACCTCCAAAGAGGATTAGTAAATAGATGGCTAAATACATTCCAAACAACACAAGCGATTTTACTACCATGGTTTGCTCAGCTTTGGGATCAATTCCACGATCTTTAAAGTAGGATTTCACTCTACTATTCAAGGTCTTCGAGAATTCTTGATCCACACTTTTAGAATAAGGAGCACTTTGCATGTCTATCTTATTTTACCTTTTTGAACTGCATGTAAATGGGCCCATCTGGCTTTAATAACATCATAGCGTGCATGTTCACTTCTTTCTGATCGCTCAATTCGAAATCATAGTTGCGGATAATGGCACTCATGACGAGTAGAATCTGCATTTTCGCCATGTTTTGACCAATACACACGCGTGGACCACCACCGAATGGAATGTATGCAAAAGGATGCGTTTTTTCGAGAGAAGCAGCATCAAATCGACTTGGATCAAACTTCTCAGGATCTTTCCACACAGCTGCGTTATGGTGTACACCATAAATATACGGAATCACAGTTGTTCCAGCTGGAATTTTCACACCTCTGAATTCGTCATCTTTTAACGCTTCTCTATCAATGATCCAAAAGGGCGGACGAATGCGCATGGCTTCATCGAGCACTGAGATGGTATATTTTAATTGATGTAACAACGCATAATCAATGGTTTGATCGCCAAAAACAGTTTCAATTTCTGCTCGAATTTTTGTCAAATGCTCAGGATGTTTAGCCAACAAATAAAATGCCCAAGCAGCAGCGGTTGTGGAGGTTTCGTTTCCTGCTACGAGCAATTGCAAGATTTCCACTTTCACCGTTTCGTCTGTCATTAACTCTCCCGTATCTTTGTAGGGAGTTGTGAGGATCATTTGAAGAATATCGCTTTCTTTTCCTGGATTCTTGCGCCTGTTTTCAATGTATTCCAACACAATTTGATCTGCTTGGATGCGCAAGTCTTGGTATTTCTTGTTTTGACCACTAATCGCATACCACGGCATGAGGTAGGGCTGCACCACTTTTTTAACGATAAACTGCTGTATTTCTGCTATGGCAGTGGCAAATTTCTCCAATTCTTCTCGAGTCATCTGACTACCAAAAAGCGATTGACCAACTGAACGCAAGGTAAACTTCACCATTTGGTCGTGAATGTCCACTTTTCCTTTTGCGACTTCTGCATCAAAATCAGTCATGAAATCATTGAGAACTCCTAATTGAATTGGTAACATTTCTGCTAAGCGCGATCGTGTAAATCCCATACTCAACAATTTCCGTTGCCTCAGCCAATAATCTTCGTGGCTATTGGTGAGTCCAACACCTTGGAATTCTACAAATCGTTTTACTTGTAT
>JAYSRF010000082.1:0-4652 GCA_043721195.1 Fluviicola sp.
GATAATCGGGCAACTACTATTTTCATTGATGGCGACGATGAAACGTGGATTGCTCCACTTTTCCGTGGGTTAGATTATTACGATGCGAAGAAAGAACATTTTGTGAACTATCGACCTTCTGATCAATATCCTAAATTGGATGCGCGTATCATTAATTTGTTTTCAGATGTTCAGGTGGATAGAACAAATCAGTCCATTTTCTGGTGCGCTTCACTAGATGGGCTTTTTTCCTTTAATAAAAAAACGAAGCGTTGGAAACATTATCCAGTTATCAAACAACGGTTTTTGGATCTTACCAACTTAATTGGTTTTGAATCAAGTATGCGTTGTATAGAGCAAGACGGGAAAGGAAATTTGTATATTGGAACGTGGGGCGGAGGGTTGTTGTATTTTGATAAAAACCAAGGAGTTTATCGTCGATTTGTTTATGAAAAAGAATCACCTTCTAGTGGTTTACGGAATAATATTTCTGATTTAAAATGGCGTGATTCCCGCTATCTCTACGTTTGTGCACCTCATTATGAGTTTTTACTCTTTGATACAAAAACCAAAGAATTTATTCGATACGACCGTGCCGAAAGAACGATTCTTTCCCCTGAAAGATTAGCGCGATTTGGTGCTCAAATTGCTATTGCAGGAACGCCAAATGGATTGTTTATTCACAATGAATCATTGATATTTGGGCAACGTGAACGTCATCCGTTTGATATGAGACGAATTGCATTTCATCCAGCTAAAGATGAATGGTTAGCCATTAATTACAGCAATAATGGACAGTTGTATTTCAAACAAAAAGATCAACCAGCTAAATTGTTCAGCTTATTTGAAGGATTACGTGATGATGAATTTTTCTTCGTAAAACCACACTACATTGGAAATGAACGCTACCTTATTGTTGCTTCTGATCGGATCATTGCTTTTTCTGCAACAGCTGGAATGAAAGAATTAGTGAAGTTTGATAACATTAACAAAGGACTTGCTTTGCATGCCACAACACCTATTATTTCATTCAATGATGGTGATTCTGTGATCTGGATTGGTACAAAATATGGCGGAATCCTTCATTATTCGATTCGGAATAATACGTTAAAATCCTACTTGCACAACCCGAAAAATAGTGCGCTTGGACCGAGAAGTAATGCGTGGTTTTTTTCATTTGTACAATACAAAGACACCCTTTATTATGGTTATGAAGAAGGAATTGGAGCAATTGACCTTCGTGCCAAACGGTTTTTTGTTCCGAAAATAGCCGAACTTTTCCCACGTGAAAATGCACGAGCCATGGTTGTTGATCCTGAAGGCAAGTTATGGATCGCTACTATGGCGAATGGAATTGTTGTTATTGATTTAAAAAAACAACGAATTGTTCATCGGATTACGGCTAAAATGGGTTTGCAATCGCCAAGAATAGATCGCTTGATTTGTGATAATCACAATAGAGTTTGGGCGGTCAATTCGTATTGTGTCGCAATTATCGACCGAAGCAATTACACCATTCAGTCGCTCGAAAATCAGCATGGTATGTCTGGGATTTATGATATAATCCTTCATAAAAACACGCTTTATTTTTTGCAAAACGATGGATTTGTAATGAGTAATTCGGGTAGTTCCCTTCCTCGTGTAAACAATCCACAACCCTATATCCAACGCGTTCGTGAATTAAATGATCAACCCTTTGTTCGCAATAAAAAGGTATTTGATTTTAATCAGAATAATTTGGGATTTGAGTTTGGAGTATTGGATTATTCCAATAGCATGAACAATTTCGTGAGTTACCGATTAAAAGGGTTAGAGGATTCATGGAGAAGTGGAAATGGCAAGGATGAGGCAACCTATTACAATCTTCCTGGTGGAAATTACGTTTTTCAAGTTCGAATCATTGAGGATGGTAGAGCACATTTAGCAGAATATGAATTCAGGATTATTCCTCCTTTTTGGACTCAGTGGTGGTTCATTCTTTTATCAGTAGTCGTCATCGCAGGAATTATTTGGTGGTATGTTCGGATTCGTATACGACGAGTGGAAAGTACAGAACGCATGCGCACCGAGTTCAATCGACAAATCAATGAGATGGAATCGAAAGCACTACGCGCGCAAATGAATCCTCATTTTTTGTTCAATAGTTTGAATTCCATTCGATTGTTTATTCTGAAAAATGAGGTAGAAAGTGCCTCTGATTACATTGCTAAATTCTCAAAATTGCTTCGGATGATTCTCAATCATTCGCGCTTAGATATGATTACGGTTTACGATGAAATTCAGACACTTAAATTGTATCTTGAATTTGAACGTTTGCGATTTGATCAAGGCTTTGATTTTGATTTACAAATCGATGGACAGGAAGTATTGGATTGTCACATTCCTCCCATGATCATTCAACCATTTGTAGAAAATGCTATTTGGCACGGTTTAATGCCACGTCAAGATGATTATGGCTACATCAAAGTGTCATTTCAATCGGAACCTGGGCGTTTGATCGTAACCGTTTTAGATAACGGAATTGGACGGCAAAAAGCACGTGAAAACAAAAGCAAAGGATCTCTAAAAGAAGGTTCTGTTGGGTTGCAAATTACCAAAGAGCGTTTGCGTACCTTAACCCGCAGAACTGGTAGGTTGAATGACTTTGAAATTGAAGATTTAGTAGACGATCAAAACCAAGCAACGGGAACTTTGATTAAATTGTACTTTGAAACAGAAGAAAAATGAAATTAAGAGCCATACTCTTAGATGACGAGAAACACAGTTTGGAAACAACTTCCATCCTGATTCGTAAATTCTGCACCGATGTTGAAATCGTAGCTGAGTTAAATTTGCCAATGGATGCGATTGAAGTGATCAATCGTGAAGAACCGGATTTACTTTTTTTAGATATTTCGATGCCGCAAATGAATGGTTTTGAATTATTAAATGTGTTGACCTATAAAGACGCAGATGTTATTTTCACAACTGCCTATGACGAATATGCATTGGAAGGATTTAAACATGGAGCAACCCATTATTTGGTGAAACCCATCGAAGCATCAGATCTGGTGGAAAGCGTTCAGCGTGTAAAACGCAAGCGAATGGAGAAAAAACCAACTACTCCTTCCTCAGCAGGGTTAAAACCAAAAATTCCAATTTCTTCTTTAAATGGTATTGAATTGATTGAAGTGGAGCAAATTATTCGGTGTGAATCGGATGGGAATTACACCACAATTGTGTTGCCAACTAGAAAAGTAACGGTTTCTAAAACCTTAAAGGAAATTGAGAAACAATTAGTTGATTTCCCTTATTTTTTCCGTTTACACAATTCTCATTTGGTTAATTTGAACCATGTATCAAAATACATTCGAGGAGAAGGCGGATCTGTCATTTTAACAAACAGCGAAGAAATTGGAGTTTCGCGTAGTAAAAAAATGGAGTTATTAGAAGTATTAGGAATTAACTAATCACTTGAACAATGCATCTACATATTCAAAATCGATTTTCACATAATCTTAACTGCTTTTCTGGTTTTGATATAGTATATTTGACTAAAATAATTCTGTTATGAAAATAGTACTACTCTCCCTTATAATTTGTTTTTCTTTTTCAATTTCTGCTCAAAAATCGTTATTAAATACACTTGGTGGAGCGGCGAAGAAAAAGGTAGAGCAGCAAGATTTTAATTCTACCCGAACGAATAAGGAAAAGTTAAACGACGACAATAAAAAATCAAGTCCAGCACCAAGCTCTGCTCCAGAAGAAACGATTGATTCTACTAACGTTCCTACAATTGATGCTGCCAAATTGAGCGGAGGAAAATACAAAGAGAGTTATTCTTTCAGCCAGATGGTGACCTATAAAATGGAGGATTTGAAAGGTAAAAACCGCGAGCCTCATTTGATGACTAGCTACTACAGTGATGGCGCAGTGATGACTAAATCAGATGCGAACTCAGATATGAATATGATTTACGATGTGGAGAATGAATCCATGATCATGATCAACGAAAAAGATATGACAGTAATGGTGATGTCTTCCAAAATGATGAACGGAATGGCTGCCAAGGAAGTAGATAAAAATGGTGAATTGAAGATCACCAAAACTGGAAATACGAAATTAATTCTTGGTCATACATGTGAAGAATACATCATGGAAGATGACAAGAATAAAACAATTTGCTGGGTTACTACTGAAATCAAATTGGAATTCACAAAAATGATGTCCTCATCAATGGGAAAAGGAATGAACGCCAACTACCAAGAAAAAATGAAGGAATTCAGCGATGGTGGTTTGATGATGGAAATGACCAGCTACAACAAAAAAGGAGAAGCAGAAACACACATGATCATGACAGAATTCAAAGAAGAATCCGTTTCGAAATCATTGATTGGTTATGCGATTACAGTTCTTTAGATTCTAGCGGAAAGTCAAACGGATTTGGATATAAATACGTAAATCCAAGTGAAATTGATTTTTCAGAATTGACAACTTTTGATTCGTTTTCAAGTTCTTCAAATAGTGGAGGCGATAATCCCAACTCATGCGCCATCCACGTATAATATTCCCCACGTAACGGGTGTTCAGGTGAGCATCCGTTGAGTGTTTCACCCCAAATGGCATGTTGAATTACAAATGCAATTAGTCGAACAGCATCCAATTGGTGGATCACATTAATCGCCCCGTTTCCT
>JAYSRF010000083.1:0-1865 GCA_043721195.1 Fluviicola sp.
ACGACTCCAATAGCAAATTGTAATTGCCAGAAATCCTGCTCCTTCTTGTAATTAAAATACGACCATTTGGGGAAAACCAATGCTCCGATATACCGATAGCTGGAAGAAACACCAAATTGTTTTTCGCGCAATAAAAGTAAAAGTGGAACGATCAATCCAATTAATGGGCCTGCGATGTACCAAGGTAAAAACGTATTCATTCTACTACTGAAATTAGTTGTTCTTTATTCACTGCACTTTCTAAACTTGTAATCTCAACTCCGTCAGGTAAAATGGCTAAAAACAAATCAGATTCGTTGTTCCAATCATACTGTTGCAACTCCGAAAACTGTGCCCAACCAATTTTAAAATGGTGTGTTGAACCGTGGTAAATCTCTTGTGTTTCTTCCAAATGAACACGATCCAATGCTTCACGAGTTGTTGCAGAAAGATAAACACGTAACCTGAAATCAGTTGTCAATTCCAACGATTCTTCAGCGTTCGTTTTACGGTATTCATAGGCATAATCAAATTGCAAAGCTGAAATATCAGATAAAACGGCACTTGCGGTTGGGTAACTTCCTGCTCCTTTTCCTAAAAACAATTGACGATCAGAAAACAAGGCTTCTACCACAACTGCGTTGAATTCATTTTCTACATTGTAAGCAAAATGATTCGCTGGAATAAGGTGTGGCGCAACAAAACCCACAACCTGATTTCCAGAACGCGTTCCGAATGCCAATAATTTGATTTTATATCCTTTCTCACGAGCATAGGTTGCATCCCATGTTTTCAACTGGCGAATGCCATAATTCCAAACATCTTCCGTTTTTGCAGTATAGCCAAACGCATGTTTCAATAACAACACCAACTTGTATTTTGCATCAAAACCATCCACATCTGAGGTTGGATCCAATTCAGCGAACCCCAATTCTTGTGCTGTGCTTAAAGCATCTTCAAATGACTGCCCTTCGCCAGTTTTTGTAAGAATGTAATTCGTTGTTCCATTTACAATTCCATTGATGGAAGACAATGAATCATTGTTGTAATATTCTTCCAAGTTGCGAATGATCGGAATAGAACCACCAACAGCGGCTTCGTATAAGAACGAAACATTGTTCTCTTTCGCTAAATCAATCAATTCATCTAAATGCAATGCAATCAATTTTTTATTCGCAGAAACCACGTGTTTACCGGATTCCAAGGCTTTTCGTACAATTACGTATGCCGCATCACTATCATTGATTAATTCTACAACAACATTTACTTCAGGATCGTTGAGAATTGTTCCACCATCATAACTAAAATAACTCGCATCTATTTGACGCTTTTTCGTCGGATCTTTTACCACAATATGCTTGATCCGAGCTTGCAGCAACGATGTTTGATTTAGTACTTCATATAATCCTGTTCCTACGCATCCGAAACCGAATAATCCTATTGTTAATTGTTTGCTCATGTGTTCTTTTTTTAATGTTTTTAATTATAAATAACTTGAGTAGTCTTTTTGTCTGCTTGTTGATCTAAAAATGATTGAATCTCAACTGTTAATTGCTCAAATTCAACCAGAAAGCCATCATGACCGAAATCAGAAGTTAAGGTTGCTAACTGTGCATTCGGTAATTGATCTGCTATAAATTGCTGCTCTCTTAGGGGAAACAATAGATCTGAATCAATGCCTACCACCAAAGTTGGAGTCGTTAAGGCTGCCAATAAATCTTCCACAGGTTTGCGGTTTCTTTCCAAATTGTGTGAATCCATTGACTTGCTCAAAACCCAATAACTATAAGCATTGAAACGATTGGTTAACTTTTCACCTTGATAACGTTGGTAAGAAGCTGCTTTAAAATCATCGCTTTTATCAGCAGTTGTTTCAGCTTGCGTCA
>JAYSRF010000084.1:0-38764 GCA_043721195.1 Fluviicola sp.
ATCAACTTGAACAATCTTGAAACTGGTGTTTATTTCATCAAACTTTCAAACGATCAAGCTGAAAAAGTATTCCGTGTGGTGATTCAATAAGATCACATAGATTGTCTTTACAAGCCCCGCTTCGTCGTTATGATGAAGCGGGGTTTTTAGTTTCTGAACGTATTTTCCAATTATTTCATTGCAATTGGTAAAGCGTTCAGCTATTTTTGAGAAAAATTGAAGTATATGATGACTCCTTTTAATTTACAGCAATGGATCGATGACAACCGCGATTTATTAAAACCACCAATCGGCAATAAAAACTTGTACAAAGAAGCTGGCGATTTTATCGTAATGGTTGTTGGTGGACCCAATGCACGAAAGGATTATCATTTCAATGAAAGTGAAGAATTATTCTACCAAATTGAAGGAGATATTACTGTTCGAATTCAAGAAGATGGTCAAGCAAAAGATCTTATCATCAAAGAAGGCGAAATTTTCTTGCTTCCTGCAAATATTCCGCATTCACCGATTAGAGGTGAAAACACCGTAGGTTTAGTGATTGAACGTGTTCGAATAGGAACTGATAAGGTAGACGGATTGTTCTGGTATTGTGAAAAATGCAATACAGAATTAAAACAATACCGTTTTAAATTGGAGAATATTGAACATGATTTCATTTCACGATTTAGGGATTTCTATGGTTCAGAAAGCAACCGCACTTGTCGCAGTTGTGGACATGTCATGGAAGTAGATGAGCGTTTTGTCTAGTTGTTACTTTTTATCAATCCCGTATTATATGCATGAACGACCATTCAGTCGTAAATTCTATATTTGCCAAAAACTACATGTATGTCTGTAACTGATCTTATTCTCAATATTACTTTAGTTATTCTTCCCGCAGGAGGAGTCTTGTATACGGCCTATTTCTTTTTAAGTAAACAATCGGAAAAAGAAGTGCGTCATTTACAGATTGAATTGAAACGAACGCGACAAGAATTTTTCCTTCCTTCACGTTTAGATGCTTATCAGCGTGCAGTTTTATTAATGGAACGTATTCACCCAGGAAGCTTAGTAATGCGCTTACACAACCCTGCTTTTCCGGCAAAACGTATGCAAAGTGATTTACTGCAAGCCATTCGTGAGGAGTATGATCACAATGTTTCACAGCAATTATTTATATCGCTTCAAGGTTGGGAAATGTTGCGCAATTCGAAAGAAGAAACCATTAAAATCATCAACATTGCTGGAAATCAAATGCAGGCAACATCAACTGGAACCGATTTAGCAGCTAAAATATTCGAAATTGTTGCTGAAGTTGGTACCCTTCCAACAGAAATTACGGTTGAGTATTTGAAAAAGGAATTCCAAGAGTTGTTTTAAACGAGGAGTTTCTATGTAAGGGTGATTTTTATTTCTCCCCCAATTTCCAATACATCTGTAGGTATAATTTTCGCTCGTCTGCGGTATTCGCGTTCTCCATTACGAATTACGTCCCCGTCATCAACGATGAACTTCGCATGACCACCTGTTTGTGCAATACTCGTTGCCTTTAATAAAGCCAGTAATTCAATGTGGGGACCTTCAATTTTAAATGTAATTTCTTGCATGGTGTAAAGTTAGGGAATTTACTGCCAACCATTGATTTTCAATAATTCTTCCAATTCGGGCGAAGTAATCGTTTTTAATCCCAAATAATTTCCATCATAGCCGTTATGTCCATCCGTTGCAGGTTGACCCGGAATCCGTTCATCCTTAACGATTACTCTATACAGCAAACCATCATCACCCCGATCATTTCGACCACCACTACCGGGATTACCAGAAGTTCCAGCTTTGCCACCAGCAATATTCACATCAATTCCATTGGCATCTGGTGTAATTCGATCATCAAAAACAACAGATACATTACCGCCATTTCCGCCTGATCCTCCATAACCACCAGATCCTCCAATACCTCCGCTTAATCGACTATAGGAATTTTCAGTTTGTAGCGCATTTGCTCCATTTCCGCCGTTTCCACCATTGCCACCTTTACCTCCAGATGCATCAACCGAGATGTGGTAACCACTAGCTGTAATGAACAAATGGATCATTCGGTTGCCACTTTTGGCAAAAACCTCTAACAAGTGTAGGGAGTCAACACCATACGGCCGAACATAAACAATCACATTTTCGGCATCTAACCCATTTTCACCCGTTTCTCCATGCGTCCCTGATTGACTCGCCATACTACCCGATTGACCATTGTATCCTGGTCTTCCAGATCTGCCTTTGAAATCAATCATTAATTCTTTGCTAAAATCAATCTTCACGCGTTTTTCGATAATTATTTTCTTGGATTTTGCACTCACAAAACGAACGTTAACACTACTCAAGGGTACGGTTGCCTTGAGTTTCATATTGACGCCATCTATGTGAACTTGTGGATCAGATTCATTAACAAGCCCGTCAAAATTCGCCCAATCCTTATCAAATGGAAAAACCTCTCCCGTATTCATCACCATTTTCCAATTCAACGAGGAGCCTAAATAATAATCCAAGGCGTTATTTTCAAGAATCAATGATTTACAATATTTTACAGGAACATAAAATTCCGAATTGAGTGCTAGATTTTTTGATCTAACTTCTATCTTGATGCTGTCTTTACCTTCAAAGTTTGAATAAACCCGAAAAGAACCGATGCCGTGATAAAAGGAAACAAGATCTTTGGATAAGAATTCGAGTTCTTCCCATTTATACGAATCAGGATAGTCACTCACTTCGTGTACTTTCCCTTTTTTATCGTGTAAGATCATTTTAACGGCGAACCCATTACTGAGTCCTGGATCGGCGGTTACAACCCAGTCAACACTGGTATAGCGATTCATTTGCCCAAAAGACAGTTCTGAAAGTTGAGTGAAAAAGAATAGAAGGAAGAAAATACGATACATAGGTGTTTAAATTTTTGACAAAAATCAGCAAAAATTATTCCAAAAATGCGACCTAAATCGATTTATACTGTTTATAAATGCGGTCTGCAGCCTCGAATGCGGACACTTCGCCTTTACCAACCGCTGTTTCTAAGCTGATTATCAATTCTTTTAGCGAATTGTTTTTATACAAGCCTTCCAACAACAACGATCTCAACGTTTCATGCATCCAATACCGATCTTGATCATGGCGTTTTTGTGCAAATGCTCCTTTAATTTGTGCATGTTCATCAAATCGCTGAATCATTTGCCAGATTTCAAGAATTTGTTCGCCGTTCACCGAACTACATGTATGTACTTCTGGAATCCAGCCACTCGTTGTTGGTGGAAACAAATGGATTGCATTTTTTAATTCACGTTGGGCTAATTGCGCACGTTTCTCGTTTCCGCTATCGGCTTTAGTAACGGCTAAACCATCAGCCATTTCCATGATTCCTCGTTTGATTCCTTGCAATTCATCACCAGCCCCTGCGAGTAGCAATAACAAAAAGAAATCAACCATTGAATGAACCATTATTTCCGACTGACCTACGCCAACAGTTTCTACCAAAATAACATCGTAACCCGCGGCTTCGCATAAAATAATTGTCTCACGGGTTTTTCGAGCAACGCCCCCAAGTGTTGTTCCAGCAGCAGATGGGCGAATAAACACATTCATTTCTTGCGATAATTGCTGCATTCTGGTTTTATCACCTAAAATACTTCCTCCAGTCCGTTCGCTACTTGGATCAATGGCAAGTACAGCAATGTTTTTGTTTTCTTGAAGCAATTGCATGCCGAAAGATTCAATGAAAGTACTTTTTCCAACACCTGGCACACCCGTTATTCCTATTCGGATTGAATTTCCTGAATAAGGCAAACAGTGTGAAATAATCCGAGAAGCAATTTGTTGATCGCTTTCTAACGTGCTTTCCAATAACGTAATAGCTGCACTCAAAGCCGCTCTATCGCCCAAACGCAGCGCGTTAAACAACAATAGATCATTGCGATCTATGCGCATCTGTTTGCGAGATGCCAACCAATCATTTACCTTCTTTTCATTCATTTGTTATGCTTCCATCCCGAAAGGAAAAACCAATAAATCGGATGCTTTATCAAAGATAAATGTACGGCCATTTTGCGCAACAAGGATCAGTCGAATAGGTATTTTTTGTCGGTATTCACTTTGAGCAATCACTTGTCGACAAGAACCACAGGGTGAAATACATTCATCTGGTTTCACTAAATCACCTTTCGCAACAACGACTAACGTTTTTACAGCAACTCCTGGGTAATTAGCTCCAGTATAAAATAGCGCAACCCGTTCAGCGCAAAGACCCGATGGATAAGCAATGTTTTCCTGATTGTTCCCAGTAATGATTATTCCCGTTTCCAACAAAACACTGGCTCCAACATAAAAATTGCTGTATGGAGCATACGCATTTGCTGATGCTTCTTGCGCTTTTACAACCAATTCTTGTTCTTGAGTGGAAAGTTCCGACCAATTATCAATGATTTCGTAATTTACCGTATGCGTGTGTTTCATGTTTTTATGCTTGATTACAAATATAACAGAAAGATGTCTGCATTGGTTGAAATCAACTTCAGACAAGCTGCCCTGTAATGGATTCAACAAAGTTGGAAGATAATTTTCCAGAATTTGCTGTATCTTTGTGGCCATTCTACTGGTTGGTAGGGTTTCAATTCTAGAGCAGCGTTGTCATGCAACAATATAAAAAGGTCGCGTTTTACACCCTTGGATGCAAATTAAATTTCTCCGAAACATCTACTATTTCTAGACTTTTTGAAAATGCAGGTTTTGCCAAAGTCGATTTTGAAGAAACACCAGACATTCTTGTAATCAACACGTGTTCTGTTACTGAAAACGCGGATAAAAAATGTCAACAATTGGTGCGAAGAGCTTTAAAAATCAATCCTGAAATATACGTTGCTGTGATTGGTTGTTATGCACAACTGAAACCAGAAGAAATTGGACAGATTCCAGGTGTTTCATTGGTATTAGGTGCGAATGAAAAGTTTAACATCATTGAACACCTCGAAGAACGCAATCACATTGGTCAATCGGCTACGGTTAAATACGAAAACATCAAACAAACGGCTAGTTTTATTCCTTCACATTCAATGGGAGATCGAACGCGATCCTTTCTGAAAGTGCAAGATGGCTGCGACTATTTCTGTACCTTTTGTACCATTCCACTGGCGAGAGGCAAAAGTAGAAATGCCCCTATTTCTGATACGCTTGTAGAAGCAAAAAAGATTGCAGCAACTGCCGTAAAAGAAGTAGTTCTTACAGGAGTGAATCTAGGCGATTTTGGACAAGAGGGTGAAGAAAATTTCTATCAGCTGGTACAACAATTGGATGAAATTGAAGGCATTGATCGTTTCCGAATTTCTTCCATTGAGCCGAATTTATTGAGTACAGAGATTATAGAATTCACCCTGTCAAACGCCAAACGTTTTGTGCCTCATTTTCATGTTCCGCTTCAATCTGGAAGCAATCGTTTATTAAAAGCGATGCGTCGGAAATATGAACGTGAATTGTATGCTGAACGGGTGAATACAATTAAATCCTTTCGACCTGATTGTTGCATTGGTGTGGATGTAATTGTTGGTTTTCCTGGAGAAACGGATGAAGAATTTATGGAAACAATGGATTTCTTGAAAGACATTGACGTTTCTTATCTGCATGTATTTACGTATTCAGAACGGGCGAATACAACGGCTGTCAAATTAGGTGATCCAGTTCCACATTCCGTTCGGAAACAACGCAGTCAACAACTTCATATTCTTTCCGACAAGAAAAAACGTGCTTTCTATGAGCAAAATGTCGGTTCAACACGAACTGTCCTTTTTGAAGCTGAAGAAGAAAACGGGATGATGAATGGTTTTACGGAGAATTACGTGAAAGTAAAATTGCCTTTTGATCCTGCATTGGTAAACACATTGCAAACCATTACATTGACTGAAATCGATAGAGATGGGGTGATGAAATGTGCCTTATTAACTAAAGCAGTCCATCGAGTTTAGCGTAATAACGACACGTGTCCAACAAGGGTATATTCTTTATCTAAGAAATCGAAATACTTGATTTTCCAGGTATAGACACCATCTTGGCATTTTTTACCTTCATAGGTTCCATCCCATGCTTTATCAAGTGCATCGCCAACGTAAATTCGTTCTCCCCAACGGTTATAGATTTCAATCTTGAACGATTTGATATTGCCCCCAACAGCGAAAAACTCAGAATTTAAGCTATTCCCATCTGGTGTAAAGGCATTAGGAACGTAGATAATGGGATCGTAAAAAATATGCACATCATCCGAAGCTGAACAGCCGTTTACATCTGTATAGGTAACTGTATAAACATAATTCTGTTCAGGTTGAGCAATCGGAGAAGTACAAACAACACAATTTAAAAATTCTGCAGGCGACCAAACATAAGGACCGGGCGTTGTACTCGTGGCTGAAAGTTGAACAGCTTCTCCCACAAATGCATAAACATCTGGAACTGTTTGAATAAATGGCTGCGGATATAAATCAACAAATACTTTCGCTGTATCTAGACAACCATTTACATCTGATCCAGTAACAATATAGGTTGTTGGTACTGGAGCAATTGCTGAAACGTTTGAATAGGTTGAGGTAATTGGTGAAACAACAGGATTCCATGAATACGTCACACCACCAGTAGCATACATATAAGCGGGTTCTCCTGGACAAACTATTGTGTCATTTCCAGCATTCACTGTTGCATTTTCAATATTGATGTAAATACTATCCAATTCTGAACCACATACATTGGAAAAAACACAGTAGTAGTACTGCTCCGTAGGGCTCGAAATTGTAACGTTGGGTCCCGTAAGTGGTGTAATATTCGTTGGCGGACTCCACACATAGGTGTCAGCACCACTCACCGTAACTTGCCCTGATAATCCTTCACAATACGTCAATGTATCGGGAATGACGGGATCAGGGAAATTGAAAACAACTGTCACTAGTACTTGTTCATTTAATTCACAACCATCTACGGTTGTTCCAGTTACTGTATACGTAATTGTATTTGCTGGTGTTGAAATAGGATTAGTACTGTTTGGATTATCTAAATAAGTTGGTGGTGACCAAACGGCTGTAGGTACACCTGAAACAAATAAAGGAATGCTGTTACCAAAACAAATCGTTGTATCATTTGAAATTTGAACGGCCCCACCAAATACATTGAGCCAAACGCTGACTGTGTCAATTCCACAACTATCACTGATGATGCACGTAAATTCTGTACTTTGTGTAATCGTTGCTGTGGGGTTAAAGATGTTTACATTGTTTAAATATTGTGCTGGGGACCACAAATAGCTTGCACCACCAAATGCTTCAAATTGATAGGATTGTCCTGGGCAAATACTAGATGGCGGTTCAACAATACCACCTTCAAAATCACCAATATTGACTATAAACTCAACAGTATCTGGTGTGAAACACCCATTTGTATCAGAAACAATAAGCGTCACCGTATACTCTCCAGGCCCGGAATAGACATGAGAAGGATTTACGAGTGTCGAAGTGGTGTTGTCGCCGAAATTCCAGAAGAAGTCATTTCCATTGGCACTGTTATTCTGAAAAACGACAGGATCTGGAAGACAAATTAAAGGATCTGGATCAGCAATAATTGCTTCAATTGTACTTAATTCAAATTTAAACGCAGCAAGGTTGCAATTTGGACTTGGATTTTGAGGCGACCATGCTTCAGGAGTGGTGGTAAACCCCGTGTTGTTACTACCACAAGCTGCACATACAGCATGATAAATACTTCCGTTTTTATCAAAGCGAGAAGTACCACCATCAACGTGATTAGCAGAAGATGTGATTCCACCAAAATAAGTGGCGTATTTTAAGAAAGATGCGTTTTCGCCCAAAACGGCAATCCAAAAATTACTGCCATTGGTAGAAGGTTGGTAGGCATCAGCGGTTGCAGGAAATCCAAAACTAGTACTTTGGGAGGCTTGACTACCCGAATTAATAGACCCACCCCACCCAGAAAGATAAATATCTTTGCAATCTGAAACCAAAAAGGCAGTTGGCGAAATTTCTACACTACCTGAACCAGCACCAATTGTTGTTGTCCAAGTTAAAGCAGTTAAGTTTGTTGTATACTTTGCAACAAATTGACCTGAATTAGATGCACCATAACAACCCGCTGTAATAGGCATTGTTCCTTGGGTTTGACCATAAACATATACTGCATCATCTGGGTCCAATTGCACAAAATAACTTTGATCGTAATCAGGCGATCCAATGAAAGTTCCAGCGATTAAGGCTCCATTATTTCCGTTAATACGAGCTAAATAACCATCAGCAGAACCACCGTTATACGTTAAATCTTGTCCAACAACAAACGGCATTGCGGCAGAACTTGTTCCTCCAGTCACATACACATCTCCAGCAGAAGATAGTTGAATTCCGTTACCAGTTTCGCTTCCAGATCCACCAAAATAAGTTGACCATTGAAACGCACTTAATCCAAGATCCATTTCAAAGAAAACGGCATCTTGAATACCGTTGAGACTTGCTTGTTGTGGTGTTTGAGTTGGGAAATCATCTGAGCTCGTGACACTTGCCACATAAATACTGGTTCCATTTACAATGATTTCACCTCGAAATTGATCTCCATAATTGTAGCGAAGTGTTCCTTCTTGCACACCATCTGTACCTGTTCCTCCAATGTAAGTTGAGGCTAATAGTGTTGCGCCATTCGCACTTAAACGCGCTACATAAATATCCGCTCCTGAATCAAAAGCTAACGAATTACCTGAAAAACTTGGTCCTCCATTAAATGTATTATCAAATGAATTGCCAGCCATAGGAAAATTGGTAGAACTCGTTGCACCAAGAATAAATAACTCCCCTGATGCAGTGGACACAACGGAGTGGGCAGTTTCATTTCCATTTCCACCTAGGTAAGTAGAATACAATAATCCCGTACCAACCGCATTGAATTTCGTGATTCCTATATCAATAGCAAAAGATCCATTTCCACCATTAAACGATTGATCGAATGCCCCTGGAGTTAGTGGATAACCAGCCCCAAAAACAATTCCTCCAGCAAATAAATTTCCATTTGGATCAGGAGTCGCTGTCATTCCCCAATTATCAGCTGTTGAACCAGTAAAAGTGGAAAAGGTTAATGAAGGATCTATGATCAAGGTATCTTGAAAGTCTGTTGATCCTGAAAAACGAAAAGAAACAGTCGTTCCATCAAGAACATAACGCAATTTGACAACTGACTTTTTCCCATTCTTGATGGTCCAAGCATAAGGTGCGCCCTCTGTAATTGTTCCTAATGAATGTCGAATTTGAAGTTCACCATCCTCTGTAATTGTCATTCCTTCAGCCCCATCGTATTTCCATTGAATGTTGCCACAATCTGCTCCTGGAGCCACAATCCAAGAATATTTTAGTGAAGCATTTCCACCTTCCATGAGTAAATCTATTCCCGGATAAACGGCTTTTGATGTCACTTGCTTGATGGAACGAACCTCTGATTTCCAGGTATTACGATCGTTCGATAAAAAGTAATTACGGTAAAACGAAGAACTTCCAACTTCTTCCACTGACGCAGGTTTCTGAGCATTTAGAAAGGTTGTTCGCAACACATGGGATTTAAAATCCTGATCACTTATAGCTTCGTCTGAATGCGTTGCAGTTGAATGATCATGTCCTTGTAATTCGTAAAAATGATAGGTAAAACCAGTTGGTTCTAAGAGCATTTCACCCTTGTTCAATTCAACTTTATAACTAATCCGCTGATCCCATTGACCACGATTTGGGTGCAGCCACACTTGATCACTTTGTCCATAACTGAACAAAGTAATTAGCAAGAAAGCCAAATTACACCAACGCATCATAAATCGAATGTACAAAAAGCCATTGATAATCAAGGATAAGGAGTCGCTTTTTGATTAAACTCACGTATCTTTCTATTAAACTGTTTTTTTTCCAAATAGTTGCGTTCAAAATCAAAAATGTGCGTCTAAATTGCACCACTTTCGCTCTTTTGAAGCATCTACTCCTTGTTTAACTATTCATGACAACTAAAAAAGTTGCTTCGAATGTGTATTAACCTCTTGAATTTAAAGTAATCAACGTATGATAAAGTGCGATAAATTCATTTTTTATTCTTGGAATGCTAACGAATGTTCGTGCATTTTTTTGAAAACTAAATCGAATTTTTAACCACTACATTCTATTTGAAAGTCGTACTTTTGCAACATCTTTTTTCGATACCATGAGCGATGCAATTAAACACGAGTGCGGAATTGCACTTATCCGTTTAAAACAACCACTTCAATATTATCTCGATAAGTACGGGACGGCATTTTACGGTGTCAACAAACTGCACTTGCTCATGGAAAAACAACATAATCGTGGGCAAGACGGTGCAGGAGTTGCGAATATCAAGTTGGACATGGAGCCTGGTGAACGCTATATTTCGCGTTACAGAAGTATTGATTCGAAACCAATCCAAGATATTTTCGACCACATCAATTCCCGTTTTACACAAATTGGTGAGGAGACTCCTGAAAAACTCAAAGATGTTGCTTACCTGAAAAAACATGCAGGATTTACTGGAGAATTGTTTTTAGGACATTTACGTTACGGAACATTTGGTCGCAATAGTATTGAAAGTTGTCATCCGTTCTTACGTCAAAATAACTGGATTACCAGAAATCTTGTTGTTGCAGGGAATTTCAACCTGACCAACGTAGATGAATTGTTTGAAGTGCTTTTAGAAGTAGGGCAACATCCAAAAGAAAAATCAGATACAGTAACTGTTTTAGAGAAAATAGGTCACTTCTTAGATGAAGAAAACGACCAATTATTCAAACAATTTCATGCACTTGGTTATAACAACCAAGAAATATATAAGCGCATTGCTGATAAAATAAATATTGAACAAATTCTCAAACGCGCATCAGCAGATTGGGATGGTGGCTATGCAATGGCTGGATTGTTTGGTCATGGTGATGCTTTTGTGCTCCGAGATCCAAATGGAATCAGACCAGCTTATTGGTATGAAGACGATGAAGTGTGTGTTGTTGCATCAGAACGACCAGTTATTCAAACGGCATTCAATCTCAAAAGGGAACAGATTCAAGAATTGACTCCTGGGCATGCTTTGATCATACGCAAGAATGGAAAAGTTACTGAAATTGAAATCAATGCACCGAAAGAGGCTAAAAAATGTTCCTTTGAACGCATTTATTTCTCTCGCGGAAATGATTACGATATTTACGAAGAACGGAAAAATTTAGGAAGATATGTTGTGCCAACAGTTCTTAAATCTATTGATTATGATTTAGATAACTCCGTTTTTTCGTTCATCCCAAATACAGCTGAGAGTGCCTTTTATGGAATGATCAAAGGACTAGAAGACCATTTAAATGAACGTAAATTCGATGCAATTCTTTCCTTGGATCGAAAACCAACAAGAGAGGAATTAGAAAAAATTATCTATCAACGAGCACGCATCGAGAAGATTGCTATAAAAGATGCTAAGCTTCGTACGTTTATTACCCAAGATGACGCACGTGATGATTTAGTCGCTCACGTGTATGACATCACTTACGGTTCAGTTGTTCGCGGAAAAGATAACTTGGTTGTAATTGACGACAGCATTGTAAGAGGTACCACTTTGAAACAATCCATTTTACGCATTTTAGATCGTTTGGATCCTAAACGCATTATTGTTGTTTCTTCTGCTCCACAAATTCGTTACCCCGATTGTTATGGGATTGACATGGCGAAAATGGGCGATTTTATTGCCTTTGATGCTACAATTGCCTTATTAAAAGAATCAGGTAGAGCACACATTATCGATGAAGTGTATAAAAAATCGAAAGCACAAGAACACCTTCCGAAAGAGCAAATCGTCAATTATGTAAAAGAAATCTATGCACCGTTTACCGATGCAGAAGTTTCAGCTATGATTGCTAAAATTCTTACTCCAGAGAATATAAATGCTGAAGTAACAATCATTTATCAATCGGTAGAAGATTTACATAGAGCGTGCCCTGGGCATCTTGGAGATTGGTATTTTACCGGTAATTATCCAACTCCAGGTGGAAACAAAGTCGTTAACAAAGCGTTCATTAACTATATAGAAGGAAAGAACGAGCGCGCTTATTAACTCTCGTTATGCGTAGAAAACCAACTACAGCATTTGTCTATTTGCTCGGTGCGTATGTCATCGTTCAATTTATTTGGTGGGGCTATCACTTAATTGATCTTACCCGCTCTTCGGAAATGGCTGATAGTCAGATTACCAAACGTGTAATTATGATCATTGGTGAGGGTTCCGTTTTCCTTGTGCTTTTATTGTTTGGTTTGTTGAAGATCAAATCTTCCATCAAAAAAGAAATAAAAATGGCACAGCAGCAGCAGAATTTTATGCTCTCTGTTACACATGAACTAAAAACACCTATTGCGGCAAACAAGCTCTATCTTCAAACATTGTTGAAGCACCAATTAACAGAAGAAAAACGCATTGAATTGATGCAAAAAGCCATCGAAGAAACGAATCGTCTAGAATTATTGGTCGAACAAATTTTAACGGCTTCTCGACTTGAACAAGAACAATTTGCTTTACATACCGAACAATTCGATTTACAGACTTTTTTTACGGATTTAATTGCTGTTCAGGAAAAACGGTTCAATATGCCCATCGAACTGAAAATGGATGAAACGATTTCCATTACAACAGATCGATTGGTTTTTGCAACCATCTGTAATAACCTGATTGAAAATGCCTATAAATATGGATTTACTGAAAAAGGGATTTCCATAGTTGCGGTTCAGGACACCTTAAATTTGCGTATCTTACTACGAGATTTCGGTAAAGGCATTCCCGCAAAACAACAAGCAGCTGTGTTTAAGAAATTTATTCGCTTGGAGAATGAAGAAACCCGAACGAACAAAGGAACCGGACTGGGTTTATATATCGCTTATGAATTTACAAAAGCACTCAAAGGACAATTGCGATTAATCCCAGTTGATGGTCCAGGAGCGTGCTTTGAAATACTAATACCTTATGAGTAATCAAAAAGTAGGTCTTATTATCCTTGACGGTTGGGGAATTGGAGATCAATCAGCGAACGATGCTGTTGCGCAAGCGAACACACCAATAATGGATGGTTTGTTGGCGACAAATCCACACACTACACTTATTACTTGTGGCGAACAAGTAGGTCTTCCAGAAGGTCAAATGGGGAATTCAGAAGTGGGACACCTCAATATTGGAGCGGGTAGAATTGTTTACCAAGAATTGACACGCATTAATAAATCGATTCGAGATGGTGATTTTTTTGAATTACCCGTTCTAAAAAAAGCCTTTGAAGAGGCCAAGAAATCGGGTAAAAAGGTTCATTTAATAGGGCTTGTTTCCAATGGTGGTGTCCATAGTTCTCAAGAACATTTACACGCATTGTGCACGATGGCTCATCAATCTGGATTAACGAATGTGTTTGTACATGCGTTCACAGATGGCAGAGATTGTGATCCTAAAAGTGGTGTTGGGTTTATTTCCGAATTGGAACAGCATTTAGCCAAAACCACAGGTCGTATTGCAACACTTGTAGGTCGCTATTATGCGATGGATCGTGATAATCGTTGGGAACGCATTAAAGTTGCTTACGATGCCATGGTAAAAGGAGTTGGGACAGCATTTCAATCGGCAGTGAACGCGATGGAAACAAGTTATGCAGCCAATCTAACAGACGAGTTTATTGAACCTCACGTATTGATGGAAGGTGAAACTGCTGTCGGCTCAATCGAATCAGGTGATATTGTTATTAATTTCAATTTCCGAACTGACAGACCCCGCGAAATCTCCTTGGCGCTTACCCAAAAAGCATTTCCAGAATACGAGATGCAGCCCTTGTCTGTATACTATTGCACGATGACCAATTATGATGCTACCTTCAAAAAGATACATGTCATTTTTGAAAAAGATAATTTGCACAATACATTGGGAGAAGTGCTTAGTAAAATGGGGAGAACACAACTCCGAATTGCTGAAACAGAGAAATATCCGCACGTCACCTTTTTCTTTAATGGAGGAAGAGAAAAGGAGTTTATCGGTGAATCGCGGATTGTGATTAACTCACCAAAGGTTGCTACGTATGATTTACAGCCAGAAATGAGTGCGTTGGAAGTGAAAAACCGTGTGATTGAATCGATTGAAAAACAAACTCCCGACTTTTTCTGTTTGAATTTCGCCAATCCAGATATGGTTGGTCATACAGGTGTTTTCCCTGCAATTGTAAAAGCAGTTGAAACAGTCGATAGTTGTGTAGGTGAAATTGTAGCGAAAGCAAGGGCAAAAGGCTATGAATTGTTGATTATTGCTGACCACGGAAATGCTGATGTTGCTCGAAATGCCGACGGATCACCCAATACTGCACATTCATTAAACCCTGTTCCTGCGATCTTGGTAACCAATGATCCAATGATTGCCCTTACTGCTGGAAAATTGGCAGATGTTGCACCAACTATTTTGTCGCGTATGCGCATTGCAGCACCACTTGAAATGACAGGAAAATCATTGGTGATTGCGAAATAACTCAAGATCATTTTGATCTAAATTCATAGTACATCAAAAAAGGCTGCCTTTGATAAGACAGCCTTTTTCTATTATATCGTTTTCTTTTATCTAAATAATTGCAAGAATCCGTGTCCTTCTAATTTATCGCCACCTAAACCGGTAACCGTATATTTATAGAAGTACACACCTTCAGCAGCATCTACACCGTTTACTTTTCCATCCCAACCTGGATTTAACCCTGATTGATCAAAGACAGTGTTGCCCCAACGATTGATGATCGTCAATTCAACATTAGCAGCGTTTGTTGTTGTTAAGAAGAATATTGGATTATCCTCACCCGCATTTGGTGTAAATACGTTTGGTGCTTCAACAGTTGGTGTTGGAGGAATTGGGTACGTACAAGAACCATCATTCACTGTAGCAGCAGGATTGTAATTCAACGCAGATGGGTCAGTACATCCACACACAGAAACACTGATAGAAACAGTTGCCGTATCAGAGCAGTTTCCTTGGAAAGCAATCAATTGAATAACCGCTGAATTGGAATACGTTTGTGTTTGGCTGCTTAAGTCATTCACATTGGCTGTTTGACCGTTTCCAAAATTCCAAGCATAGTTCGTGGTATTTTGACTGGTATTTGTAAATGTTACAGTCAATGGATCACAACCCGCTAATATAGATGCAGACAATTGAGCAATTGGTGGTTGACTTTGCGTTACCAAAATAGAGTCGTTAACTGAACAAACACCATCCGTTACCGTGAAATAATACATACCTGCAGGGATGTTTTGCAATACGGTTGCGTCAATTGAGAAAGAACCTGAGTTATATGGACCAGTCCAATTGTATTGTGGGAATCCAGTTATTCCTGATGCAACACCAGAAACAGCACCATCAGGATTACAAGCAGTAGCTTCGAACATGTACATGGTATCAATTGCCAATGTTTGGTTCATGGTAACGGTTATAGTATCCGTTCCTGTAAATCCACAAAAGTCAGTTGCTGTTACATAATAATCTATGGTTCCATTTTGACTTATAGGTACGTAGGCTGTGTCTCCCACTTGACCTCCATAGCTCCAAGAATAGGAGTATGGCGGATATCCACCACTTGCAAACGCAGAGACGATTACCGAGTCATTGGCACAATAAACTGTTGGATCTGTTTCATTGATCGCTAAATTCGGTCCGTCTAAAATATAAAGAACACCTTGAGCAACAATTGTATCACCACAAGCAGTTATAGTATAAGCAGTAAAAATAACGGTCTCAGAACCTTCATTTAAACCATCTTGAATAGGATTCAAAGTTAATACGATGGTATCTTGTCCAGGCAAGAATATAATGGGATTTGGCATATTATTATAATCAGTTCCCATAACAGCAGTCCCTCCGATTATATAATTGACCATTAATGTATCATTACTTGTTGGTCTAATAAAACTAAATTGTGCATTACTACATCCTTCAACAACTGAAGTGTCTCCTGATACAGTTGCTACAGCAATCTCAACAGCCTCAGAGCTAAATGAGTTTGATTCGAGGAACACTCCAGAATCCAATGCTTGGTCACCTACATTAGAAATGGCTAACTTGATATGATAAACCTCCCCACATTGTAGATTAGCACTTGCAACCATTACAACAGTACCGCCATTGTAATCATAACCAGTATACGTTGCGTATTGAGAAGTATAATAAATAGCATTTGCTTGCCAGTTTGGGTCTTGTGCAGCACAAAATGTCGGATTACCGGACCCACCTGCAACTCCAGGATTAACGGTATTGATTGATACTTCAGTCGTTGAGTTTGGAACCAATGCAATATTCTCAGCTCCATTTTGGTAAGGCCCTGCTATCCCTGGTCCTGAAATGAAGAAACCGAAAACATCGTTGTAATTAGAACATACATAATTGGGATATTCACTTGAAGCAAACATATATTTAAATGAAAGAGTGTCACCTGAGGGAATAAAGTCAAATTCCAAGATCACACCATTAGTTACCGTATTGGTTGCCAAAGCATTCAAATCAGGATCAAAAGCCACAGTACCAACTCCCCCATTTGAGCGAAGTAACACCCCACTTCCAAAAGGAAAAGGAGTAGACAATGCATTAAATGAAAGTGTGTTTCCTTGAACAGTCTGCGCATTAACAGCACTACCATTATAGGTAATATTGGAAACGACAATTCCTTGACCTACCAAGATATTCTCAACTAATTGCTGAGGCGTTAGTGTATTGGCTAATGTAATTGTTTGACCGTTTGAGTAGTTAAACGGCAACAAAACTAACGCAAGTAAACCTGTTAATTTTAGATTTTTAAATAAATCCATATTTATTCTGTTTAATATAGTATAATTACTTATTACGAGATAAGACGCAATAAGCGTGGATTAGTTGCATAGAATAAAATACTTGAAAAAAATATCTCATCATATTTGGGCAAATTTAGCATTTTTGTAACACTTAATTTGATTCAAATGAAAGGTACTTCATCTATTATAACCGAAAATAAAGAGAAATTTCTCTCAGAACTCTTTGATTTGTTGCGTATTCCCAGTATTTCTGCTGATAGTAACTACAAAGAAGATGTGATTCGAGGGGCTGAGAAAGTTGCTGAATTTCTAACGCAAGCTGGTGCAGAATGTGTAGAAATTTGCAAAACAGCTGGACATCCAATTGTTTATGGTGAAAAGATCATTGATCCAACCTTACCAACGATTTTAGTTTACGGCCACTACGATGTACAACCTGCTGATCCGTTGGAGTTATGGACAACTGCGCCTTTTGAACCTGTCATCCGCACGACTAACATTCACCCAGAAGGTGCCATTTTTGCACGTGGTGCGTGTGATGATAAAGGACAAGTTTTCATGCATGTGAAAGCATTCGATGCCATGATGCAAGCTGGAGAATTGCCATGTAATGTAAAATTCATGATCGAAGGTGAAGAAGAAGTTGGAAGTGTAAACCTTGGCATCTTCATCAAAGAAAATAAAGAACGGCTAAAAGCTGATATCATTTTGGTTTCTGATACAGGTATGTTGGCAAATGATGTACCTTCAATCACAACTGGTTTACGTGGTTTAAGTTATGTTGAAGTTGAAGTAACTGGACCAAACCGCGATCTGCATTCTGGACTTTATGGAGGTTGTGTAGCCAATCCAATCAATATCTTGGCGAAGATGATTGCTTCTTTACACGATGAAAACAATCACATTACCATACCTGGTTTTTATGCTGATGTTGTTGAATTGAGTTTAGAAGAACGCGCTGAAATGGCGAAAGCTCCTTACGATGCTACCAAATACAAAGCTGCTTTGGATATTGCTGCGGAATATGGTGAAACGGGTTATACGACACCAGAGCGCGGTTCTATTCGTCCAACACTGGATGTAAACGGAATTTGGGGTGGTTACACTGGCGAAGGTGCTAAAACGGTTATTGCATCCAAAGCGTACGCTAAAATATCCATGCGATTGGTTCCTAATCAACAACCAGAAGAAATTACACGTTTGTTCTCTGATCATTTTACTGCAATTGCTCCTGAAGGAGTTACTGTTGTCGTAAATCCGCATCACGGTGGCGAACCTGTTGTTACACCCATTGATTCCATCGGATATTTAGCTGCAAGTAAGGCGTATGAACATACTTTTGGTAAAAAACCAATTCCAGTGAGAAGTGGTGGAAGTATTCCAATCATTGCATTGTTTGAGCAGGAATTAGGCTTAAAAACGGTTATGATGGGCTTTGGATTGGATTCTGATGCGATTCATTCACCCAATGAGCATTATGGATTATTTAATTTTTACAAAGGAATTGAAACCATTCCGTATTTCTTTCATTATTTCACAGAGGCCATGAAATAATTGTGTTATGAATTACTCTTTTTTCCCATTTCGGTTAGCGACATTCATTGTTGTTGGAATTCTATTGCTCTGTAGTTGCAATATTGAAGAGCCTGACATCAGTAATCTCAGAGATTTCAAATTGAATAAATTTGAGGGTTCACATATTGAAGCTGAATTCACCCTAGATTGCACGAATCCGAATGGTTTTGGATTCAAAATGAAAAAGGCACTCATTGATGTCAGTGTTGATGATCAAGTCTTGGGAAAAATCTCTTTGGATAAAAAGTTGAAAGTCAAACGCAAATCAACCAATTCGTATATTGTTCCACTTTCGATAGAATTAGAAAAGGGTGCGTTGATTCAACTCATGAAACTTTCATTGAGAAAGGAAATCACGCTGCAATTCAAAGGAAAAGTACGTGGCAGTGTTATGGGGATTTCCAAATCATTTAAGGTCGACGAAACCAAAACCGTTGATGGTGGCTTGCTGAATTTAGGCGGAAATTAAATTGAGTAAAAACAACTCTTCAATTTGGCATTATTCAAATTCCAACAAGAAGAAAAAAGCAGCTACCCATTCTTTTTGGATTCCTTTAGCATAACCGATCGTTGAATAACTGCTGTTTTGAACAGTTCCATCTGATTTAATATAGCCAACTGTGGAGTAGCTACTGTTTTGAACCGTACCATCCGATTTTACATAACCAACTGTACTGTAACTTCCGTTTTGTACAGTTCCATCAGATTTGATGTAACCAATGGTTGAATACGATCCATTTTGAACTGTACCGTCTGATTTAATGTAACCAATCGTACTATAACTGGCATTTTGAACCGTTCCATCAGCTTTGATGTAGCCAATTGTTGAATAACTTCCATTCTGAACTGTTTGTGAAAAACCAAACGCAGATAAGAAGAGAACTGTTAGTAGAAGAAGTTGTTTCATCGTTCAAATTTTAGGTGAAGCTAGTGAATCTAACCATTAGTTGCCTGACTTTAACACCTTTTTGATAATTGACCCTTTCGCAGAGTGGACATTCAAAAAGTAAACACCGTCTACCAATTCTGTCGGTAAACTGATTGTAAGGTTATTGTCTCCTGCTATATAATTGGTTTGTTCAACCACTTTTACGGTTTTACCTAATATATCGGTCACTGAAATGGTTAGTTGTTGATCTGTTGGAAGATAGAATTGAAGGTTTACATCACTATTGAACGGATTGGGCCACACATTTAACTGTTCTTCAGAAAATGCCAATTCATCTAAACCAAGGTAACAGATTCCACTAATATTGGCATCCATCCATGCGAAACGTTGCTGAATCCAATCTTTCATTGCGAGAATTTCACCTGGGAAATCAGCAGGAATCGGACTCGGATTGGGCCAGGTATAGATTCCCAAAATAGGCCACTTGTAGAAGTGTCTATCTTGAGCAAGATTAATTGAATTGGCGATTGAATCAATGACTAAATTGAGCGTTGGAATACTCAGTGTAGTTTGGCGTAACTCTGTCCATCGGCATTTTACATCACTTTGGAACGCTGGGTCTTCCATTAGTTTAGCCCACCAAAATGGCACATCAAAACCACCACCACAAATATCATTGAAATTATATACCCAATCAGTATAGGATTCTCCTTGACAATAATCGGCGTTCCACCAAGCTAAATTGTAATCCCAAGCTGGACCAGCAACTAATTTGCCTCCATTGCTCGTTTTATCCTTGTAAAGAAATGAGCTTAAACGATAGGCATCTATATTTCTACTAGCTTCATTCAAGAGCAAGAAATCGACAAAAGAAGGAACATCAATATAATTGCGATAACCAATCAGTGGGTCGGCAAAATTTGCACCGTCTAGAGCTGTTTCAAACGAATCAATATAATTCTGAATGTACGTGCGTTGCTCAGGCATGATTGCGTCACCTTTGGGTTCAACGTGTACTAATTTTATTTGAGTTCCAGCTGAAGAAAGAAAATTGGAATTCCAATATGTTCCTGCTCCATCATCGCGATCAACCTTTATAATATAACCGCCTGTCAATTCGTCTCCTGCAATATCAATTGGTTGTAAATTGGCAATATCAACACGGTTATTATCGCGTTTTATTTTTTCCATCAATACATAAATTCCTTTGTATTGACCGTCTATAACCAATTCACATAATTTCGTTCGTGGAGCATAATGCCCCGTTTTATTGGCAATATCGTAGGTGATAATATTACGCATACACGTTTTATCGTTATAAGGAGCGTAGAGAATCCAGTCTTTTTCACTTGGCATCCCCAGCAATATCGTATCATGATCTGTTCCGTTTACATCGCGGGTTTTAAACCCATAACTTTTTTGAGGAAAACTAGCTGATGAAGAACCACGTTGTTCTATTCCAATCTTGTTGTTATAGTTATTATATGGATCAGTTACATAATTCATTACTCCTACTCCATTGTAAATGATTCCCATATCCGCCTGAATTTTAGGTTCATCAGGAATCGATTGACCATTCGTATTGATGACAATGATGGGTAAATCGGATTCAGTAAATTGAAAAAACGTTGCAGGGTTATTGCTGAAAGTAATGGACCAATTAACCAAGTCACCTACATCATTGTTTGCATTATCGTTGATGCGTAAATTCCATACTCCATTTGGATTTTGTCCATTGTTTAGAAAACCAAATTCGTCTAATGGTTTAAAACTTCCTGAAAATGGAGGCGTTCCAGTTGTAATAGAATTCGGTGCGTCCCATTGAAAGCAGGTATTGAGCATATCATCTCCCCCACCACCAGCGTTTGCTATTAAGATCGCTACATTGCCGTCTGGCGCAACAATGGAAACTGTTAGATCACCATCATAAGTATGTGTGAGGTTGATGCAAATACGTTCCAAACCAAAAGTTGTGGTATTGGTTGAAGTTGGTAAACCCGATGGGGTTAAAGGAAAATCGACTGTTTGTTGATCCAAAATCGGACCGCCACCACCATTAAAGGTTTGTGCAGTGATTTGATTTACAAGAAGTAATAAACTGATGGAGAGTAATTGTTTTATCATGGAGTAGTTTTTCAGATTAACAATTTAGTAATATATTGTTAATATACTGCCAGTAGAGGCTTATTTAACACAAACCATCGTTATGATTGATAATCTAACAGGACTTTAAATGAAGTGTTTGTTTGAAATTAGTGGCTTTACGTAGCACTCATTAATCTAAAACAAGGCACGTAATAGTGTGAATTTACGCGACACTAATCCGTCCAAAATACCAGTGATTTACAACACACTAAAAAACAAAAGGCTCACCAATCGATGAGCCTTTCACTTAATTCGTTAACAACGTTCGCCAATTGACTTTGGCATCAATGCGGGCATGTAAATCAGCAATTGAAACGCGGATTTGCTCCATGGTATCTCGGTCGCGGATCGTAACAGTATTGTCTTCCAACGTTTGGTGATCAACAGTCACTGAAAAAGGTGTACCAATCGCATCTTGGCGACGGTAACGTTTTCCAATGGCATCCTTCTCATCATACTGACACGAGAAATCGAATTTCAGATCGTTCATGATTTCACGTGCCTTTTCTGGCAACCCATCTCTCTTAAGTAATGGTAATATTGCAACTTTATATGGCGCCAAAGTTGGTGGAAGACTTAGAACTCTTCGCTCCGAACCATCTTCCAACACTTCATTTTTATACGAAGCACTCAATACAGCTAAGAACATACGATCTAAACCAACCGACGTTTCAACAACATACGGTACGTAATTTTGATTAAGTTCTGGATCAAAATACTGCAATTTTTTACCCGAAAACTGTTCGTGTTGTTTCAAATCGAAATCGGTACGGGAATGAATTCCTTCCAATTCTTTGAAACCCATCGGGAAATCAAATTCAATATCGCTTGCTGCATTGGCGTAATGCGCTAACTTAATGTGATCGTGTTCACGGTAATACTCATCGCCTAAGCCCAACTTTTTGTGCCAATTCAAGCGCGTTGTTTTCCAGTGATTGTACCATTCCATTTCTTCGCCTGGACGCACAAAAAATTGCATTTCCATTTGTTCAAATTCACGCATACGGAAGATGAATTGACGAGCAACGATTTCATTTCGGAACGCCTTTCCTATTTGGGCAATTCCAAACGGTATTTTCATACGACCACTTTTCTGCACATTCAAGAAGTTTACGAAAATTCCTTGAGCCGTTTCAGGACGTAGATAAATCGTTGAAGCATCACCCGCAACAGAACCCAACTCCGTAGAAAACATGAGGTTAAACTGACGCACTTCTGTCCAGTTACGTGTTCCGCTGATAGGGCAAACGATTTCTAAATCTTCAATCAATTGTTTTACACCTTCCAAATCATTGTTTTCCAATGTTTCGCGCATGCGATTTTCAATGGAAGTGATTTTTTCAGCATTCCGTAAAACATTTGGGTTGGTGCTTTTGAATTGAACTTCATCAAATGAATCACCAAATTTTTTAGCTGCTTTTTCTACTTCTTTGTTGATCTTTTGACGAATCTTTTCCATGTGTTCTTCCAACAACACATCGGCACGGTAGCGTTTTTTAGAATCTTTGTTGTCAATCAATGGATCGTTGAACGCATCTACGTGACCAGAAGCTTTCCAAACAGTTGGGTGCATGAAAATGGACGAATCGAGTCCAACAATGTTTTCATTCATTTGCACCATTGCTTTCCACCAATAGTTTTTGATGTTGTTTTTCAATTCTGCACCCAATTGACCATAATCGTAGGTTGCAGCTAAACCATCATATATTTCGGAAGAAGGAAACACAAAACCATATTCTTTGGCATGTGAAATGACTTCCTTCAATAAATCTTCTTTCTGTTCCATGGCGCAAATTTACCTGTTTCAGTCAATTAATAGCCCTGACAACCATGAATATTTTGTTCCAATAGTGTTACCTTTTTTGTTTTTGTACATTAGTCAATAAAACCCAAGCTTATGAAATCTCCTTTTCTCTTTGTCATACCAGCCTTTTTAATAGCTGCGTGTAGTTCTTCAGACACTCATCCGATTAAAGAAGTCGGAAATCCAACCACTGTTTCCGTCATTCAACCGATTGAAGGATTGGAAATCCCTATCCGTACTTTTCAAGTTTCTGCTGATGCTGCTGCGACCATTGAATTGCCAAACGGTGGTAAAATTGATTTTCCCGAACATGCATTTGTGGATCAACAGGGCAAACCCATTTCAGGTACAGTAACCATTGAATGGCAAGAATACCACTCTTTAGCAGATATTTTGGTTTCAGGAATTCCCATGAAATATGATTCAGCTGGTGTTTCGAACCAATTTGTTTCTGGTGGTATGTTCACCATTGATGCCCATCAAAAAGGAAAAGCGGTTGAACTCGCCAAAGGAAAAGAAGCAACTGTAGCCTTAGCCACTTTTGATGAACAACGGCAATTTAATTTCTACAGTTTAGACGAAAAAACAGGCGATTGGTCGTATAAAACAACAGCCCTTTCAACTCCAAATCCTGCTGTTGAAACGCTTCCAGCACCTACCAAAGGAGCAACCGACAACAATCCCACCTTTCTGAATGTGGTAGCAACATTTAATCCTGATTCTGTATCTTCCTTGAAAGGACTCGATTTAATTGGCTGGAATGTTTCAACGGATCAAATTCCAAAAAAATTGCAAAAAACAATTGCTCAATCGCGCTGGAAAGCAACTGTGACGGAGAAAAAAGGTGATTTTTATGACTTAACCTTATCGAATAAAGGAACAACTTTACACTTGAATGCAACACCTGTAACGATGGATGATGCATTAAGCAATACCAAAACGGTAGAAAAACGCACTGAAAAACGATGGGAAAATTTGTTGGCGTTTCAACAGCAAGAAGTAGAAGCTCAAATGATCAGAACGGCAACAATTCCGGGATTTGGAACCTATAATTGGGATATTATTCACACCCGTGAGTCGCCGATTGCATTTACCTTAGATTTAGCTGTTCCTGCTGGTCACAAACTGGATGAAGCACAGATTTACCATGTATGTCCTGATGAAAAAGCTGTTGTACATTACACTAGCGAAGATTTCGACGAGTTTTCATTCGATCCAACAAAAGGGAATTGTATCATTGCTATTTTTCCAGACAAAACAGTCTATACCGTTTCGGATAAACAATTTGACGCGGCACGTGACAATTCAGGTTCACGCGATTTCACCTTCGATATGAAGGGACGTAAAGAGCTCTTTAATTCAGGTGGACAATTGGGAAGGCTGGTCAAAGAACTTATTTGAGATCAAACTGAGTTCATAAACAACCAAAAAGCGGTAGTACATCTTTTAATGCGTTTATCATGAAACTACTGGTAGTTATAAGTTGGTTACTGCTAACAAGCACTATTTGGGGTCAGTCGATTCCACTTCCTTATGTGCGCGATGGGAAGTGGAGTTTGATTGACACAAACGGAAGTCTCATCTTGGAAACGCAGTATTCTTACATCAACACGTTTGACCAAAAAGGCTTTAGTTTTTTCTGTCAAAATGGAGCTTATGGAATCATCGATCACACTGGGAAAGTAATGGTGCCAGCTATTTACGCAGATGTTCAGCAAAATGGTTTTGGCAATTACCGTTTATTGAGTCCAAAAGGATGGTCACGGTTATCGCTCTCCAACTCTCATCTAAATGGAGGAGATACTTTAGATCGATTTGACCCTATTTCAGTTGGTTGGGCAATCGTTGGAACAAAGGATAGTTTGTTTGTAGAACATTTACAAACTGGAAAACGGTGGCAATTCGTCGACTCGATTGCGCATTATCAAGCATTACACGATCATTTGGTACTGAAGTTGAATGATAGCACCTCACTTTTCATTGATGGAACAGGTCAGGTGATTTATAAAGGAAAACTCTTTATTCGATCGCAAAACAACTTGCACCATATCAATTTTAAGCGCGAACACTACTTATTCGATGCAAATGGAGTCTGGAACATTCCAGCAATTCAATCGGTTAAATTTGAAGCAACCGCTGTTTTTATTCGAACGAAAAATGAAGGAATTTACTGCGCATACAATCGAACTGAATTGCTACGTGGGTCGTATGAAGAAATATCTGAATTTGATGATCGTTATTACGAAGTTCAGAAAAATGGATTGATCACCTTACTGGATAAAACAACCAAACAACAAGCATTTCCTTACCGCTATGAATCCATTTATCCGTCTAAAGAAGGGCAATATACTGTCTATTATGATGGCAAAGTTGGATTGCTTAATTGGGGATTTCAAGAGATCATACCGTGTAAATACGAGCGCTTTATCTTAGAAGGAGATCTGGCAAAAGTGTACCAACTCAATTACGTCGGTTTGTATTCAGTGAAAAACAAAAAAGAGTTGTTACCACCCATTTACAACAGTGTTTTACGAACTGGAATGCGCTTCAAGGCAACGCGTAATGAGTTGATTACCATTATTGAAATCAATGAACAACACCAAATAACGAAAACTGCTAAAATTGATAATGCGTTAACCGTAAGTCTGATCAATTCACCACAAACAAATTCACGTCAAAAATTCATTGATAAACGGTTATTTTCAATTGGATGGTTTCTCGATAGCACACTGATTACTCCAGCCTCAGGAACTGCCTATTATGCGTTGAAATGGGGGCTGAAAAACGATCAAGACAGCTTACTTATTCCAGCTAGTATTCCCGATTTGCATTACATTCCTTTTGCACCTTTTACCTTTCAGTATACTGGGAAAGTCGATTATAAGCAATCAAATGGCTCTAAGTCATACCTACAGAACTTCCGAGCCATCTATTATCCAACGGGAAAGACACTCAATAAATATACGTTCAATAGTTATGATTCTACCGACTTTAAAAAACGCCAATTCATGCGGGTTTATGCATCATCTGGATTTGGAATTCTGCAAGCTGACGGAACCTTTTTACCTGTTTCATACATCGAAAAAGGAAGTAATCGCTATTTACGCTATTGTATTTCTGATAAAATAGAGATTGCAACAAGCGAACAAATTGACATGACTGAAATCAGTTCACCAAGTTATAGCGATTTTTACATTGAGCATCCGATAATGCGAACTATCAAAGACAACAAACCTGTTTATGGATTACTTTATCCCGGTGGAAATTGGAATTTCTTCACTCCAGAGGGAAAACCATTGTTTCGCGACACCTTTACGTTTGTCAATCCATTTGTTGGAAATCAGGCTATCGTTCGCAAAAATAAATTGTGGGGAGTCGTTTCTTCTGATACCTTAATCATTCCAGCTGTTTATAGTAAAGTAGAACGATTCATCATTCACAACGACACCTTTTTTGTTGCTTCGAATACGCAAAATGGCATCCGATTTTTAGATACCACAAGTCATACATTATCAGAAAATTATACGATTGTTAGTTCGACTCCCAACGCCATTATTCTGGAACAACTCGGTCAGAAATACCTCAATGATCCATCATTAAAACAAGTGAGTGAAGGCTATTCAAGTATGCGATTTCTCAAAAACGGATTGATACTTGCGAAAACACGAAAAGAATATACCTTACTTACCACTGATGGAACAATCCTTTATTCTGGTTTAGAACCACCAGAATCAGTGCTATTCGAAGCATTTTTAGTCTTTAAAAAAGGAGCTACATTTTACCTTACGGATCTTGCATTAACTCCAATAATTGAAAATTGCAGTTCCATTGAACAACAAGGGAATTTCACTTTAATTCATCAAAATGGTCAATGGCACGTCTATAATCAAACGGGGAAATTAGTGATCCCACCAAGTAACGGAAAAGTGTTAATTGATGTTTTGGGAGATGAAATTGCGGTAATAGAAAAAGATCGATTATCCATTTATACTGAAACAGGTGAACGGATTAATCGATTAAAAGGAATTCTACCAACTCAATTTATTGCAGGGAAGTTAATCGTTGAATTGAAAGATTCTTGCTTCATTTATTCCAAAACAGGAAATCTTGAACAAACATTGCCCAACTTACAATCCTTTCGGTTGTTAGAAGATGGTTCGATCATCTTGAAATTAAAAAAGTACAAAGACTTGTTGTTTGATCGTAACTGGTCTCCCATTTTAGAAGAAGAAAGTCATTTCTCACAAATCGAACATTGTGGTCCTTCGATCTATTCGTTCAACATTCAAAATGGTAAAACAGTGTTGTATAACCACCTTACCAGTCAAAAAGATTCGAATTACCAGGTAGGATATGGTTCATTTGAAAATGATCGTCTTTTGGTCAAAAAAGGGAATCGATTCTGCTACATTGACAGTCAATTCAGACCAATTACTGCTCGCACATTTGACAAAGCGATACCTTTTTGTGGGAATTTTGCAGCCGTTGCAGATTCACGAGGTTGGGCATTAATTGATCGACAATGCAGACCACTTACTTTTCCCAATTATGGCGTTGTAAGTTCTATCAATCAAGGATTATTTCAAACTGTAAAATTGCCGTTGAAAGGGGTGTATAATGCGAATGGGGAACTATTAATCCCAGTTGAATATGAACAGATATTTTTTTTGGAAAACGGCATTATACAATGTGTGAAAAACGGCGAATTGTACTATTTCAGGAAAGACGGAACGAATTTATTATCAATCAAGTAAACCCACAACAACCCCTAAATAAAAAGCCCCTTGACCAATTATATGGAAAAGGGGCTCTACCAGTTTATCTTTTATTTTTCTGTAACAACACCATAGAAATTCATGATCAATTTTTAATCACATAAGGATAAATAGTTCATTCTATGTTTACTATGTGTCCTTATGTGGTTAATTTCAAGGAGATCCAAAGATTAATTGGTATCTCATGTATATTGAATGAATTATCCTTTAGAGCTGCACACAAAATCCGTAACAGGAAGTGTTGTTTTTGCAATGGCACCATATCCTCCAGCTATATCGATCAAATGAGTATAACCATTGCGCATCAACAAAGAAATGGCAATGATACTTCTGTATCCACCAGCACAATGAACGTGATACGTCTTCTTTTTATCCAATACGTTTAGGTCATTCGGCATAAAATCCAATGCATAATGCGTAGCTCCTTCAACGTGTTCTGCAGACCATTCGCCTGGTTTACGCACATCAACAAGGGAAATGGTATCAAAAACAGCTTCTAAACTTTCTGCCGAAACAGAAGTAATCGTTTCCAATTGCTCGCCAGCCGCTTTCCAAGATGCAATTCCACCTTTTAAATAACCGATACATTGATCATAACCTACACGAGCTAAACGCGTAACAGCCTCTTCTTCCTTGCCTTCTGGCGCAATGAGTACAATTGGTTGTTGAATATCATCAATCAACGCACCAACCCACATAGCGAAGGTTCCGTTGAGTCCAATGAATTGACTTCCTTTGATAAATCCGCTGATAAATTCATCTTGATTGCGCACATCCAATACCAAAGCTCCAGTTGTTTGAGCTGCTTTTAATTCAGCAACAGACAATGCATGCAAACCACGATCAACAACCGTTTCAAAACTATCATACCCCGTTTTATTCATCATGGCATTTTTCGGGAAATACTGAGGTGGAGGTAATATTCCTTCTGTTAATTCCTGAATGAATGCAGCTTTTGTAACATCTTGTCGTAATGCGTAATTGGTTTCCTTTTGCTCACCCAACGTTCCAACAGTTTCAGAACTCATGTTTTTACCACATGAACTACCTGCACCATGACCTGGGTAAACAATTACATCATCAGGAAGCACCATTATTTTAGAACGCAATGAATCAAACAACATTCCAGCGAGATCATCTTGCGAAAGATCACCTTTAATCGCTAAATCTGGTCGACCAACATCTCCGAGAAATAATGTATCACCCGTGAAAATAGCATGTTCTTTTCCTGCTTCATCGATCAACAAATACGTAACCGATTCGGGCGTATGACCAGGTGTATGCAATACTTTGATGCGCACATTTCCCAACTTAAATTCTTGATTATCGGTCGCTATAATACAGTCAAACGAAGGATTTGAATCTGGTCCATAAACAATAGGTGCACCAGTTTTTTCGGCTAAATCGATGTGACCCGAAACAAAATCTGCATGAAAATGTGTTTCAAAAATATACGTGATTTTACCACCCCATTCTTTCGCTAAGTCAAGGTATGGCTGTACTTCACGCAAAGGATCAATCACAGCAATTTGACCTTCACTTTCAATAAAATAGGCAGCTTCTGCCAAACACTTAGTATAGAGTTGTTCTACGCGCATTGCAATTCAGTTTGAGGTGCAAAGTTGCCACTTTTTTAGTTGGTTATTGGTACAATCCTTAAAAATTAACAGATCAATTCTTTGGGAATTATTGTGATCAATTTTTAGATAATAAAAGGTGTTAAAAGGAAAATAATGTATTTTTAGGGCAAAATTGAATTATGAAAAGACTTCACATAACCTTATTAACTGTCTTGCTTTCCATTGGATTCATGGGAACTGCATTTGCAGCAAAGCCGAAACCAAAATTACCAAAACTGGATCCAGGAATCTATGCTTTATTGGAAACCAACAAAGGGAACATCTTGATTCAATTGGAATATGAAAAAGCACCCATGACTGTTGCGAACTTTGTAGGTTTGGCAGAAGGTAATTTTCAAGCAGGTGATAAGTTTATCAAAAAGCCATTCTACAACGGTTTAAAATTTCACCGTGTTATTGCTGACTTTATGATTCAAGGTGGTGATCCACTTGGAACAGGAGAAGGTGATCCAGGTTATTCTTTCAGTGATGAATTTCATCCTGATTTAAAACACAGCGGACCAGGGATTCTTTCCATGGCTAATTCAGGTCCAAATACCAATGGTAGTCAGTTTTTTATCACTCATAAAGAAACACCTTGGTTAGATGGTATGCACTCTGTTTTTGGTCATGTAATTCAAGGACAAGATGTTGTGAATGCGATTGCGCAGAACGATGTATTGAAAAAAGTGAAAATAATTCGCGTTGGAGATGCACAGAAAAAATGGAATGCATCAGCTACGTTTAATAGAGTAAGTGCTGAAATCAAGGCAGCCGAAGAAAAAAGACTAGCTGAATTAGCAGCGAAAAAAGCGAAAGCAGATGCACTTCTTGCTCAATTGCAACCAGGAATTTATGCCATGATGGAAACATCAAAAGGAAATATTTTGATTCAGTTGGAATATGAAAAAGCACCGATGACGGTTGCTAATTTCGTTGGTTTAGCAGAAGGAAACTTTACTGCTCTAGGTAAAACATACTCTAAACCATTTTTTGATGGATTGAAATTTCACCGAGTAATCAAAGATTTTATGATTCAAGGTGGTGATCCAATGGGCGTAGGGTCTGGAGGTCCTGAACACCGTTTTTACGATGAATTTCATCCTGATTTGAAACACAGCGGTCCTGGTATTTTATCCATGGCTAATTCTGGTCCAGGTACAAATGGAAGTCAATTTTTCATCACCCATAAAGACACTCCTTGGTTGGATGGGAAACATTCTGTTTTTGGACATGTTATTCAAGGTCAAGATGTTGTTAACGCAATTGCCCAAGATGATTTGATGATCAAGGTTTCGATTATTCGCGTTGGTGAAGCTCAAAAAAGATGGAATGCAACTGCGGAATTTGCAAAAGTTTACAATGCACGTAAAGCAGTAGATGATGGCAAAAAAGCAGAAGAAGAAAAGCTAAAAGCGGCAGATGCAGTGCGTATCAAAGCATGTTCAGAAATGTCGATCGCAGATTACAACAAACAATTCTTCGCCGAAATCAAGAAAACATATCCGAAAGCGAAACAAACTGCAAGTGGTTTGGTGTACGTCATGGAATCAAAAGGAACAACAGCACCTGCTGCTAAAGGAGATCAAGCATCTGTTCATTATAATGGTACCTTTTTTAACGGATTGAAATTAGACTCATCCTATGACCGCAATCAACCAATGACTTTTGGTTACAAAGTTCAACCAATGATTGCTGGATTTTATGAAGGTCTAGATATGCTTGGTAAAGGCGGTAAAGGAAAGTTTTTTATTCCTTATCATCTTGCTTATGGCGTTGCAGGTCGTGCACCACAAGTGACTCCATACACCGACTTAATTTTCGATTTGGAAGTTATTGATATCGTTAAACCGTAATAACACGATTTACCCTATAATATAAAGTCCTGCTTCGGTGGGACTTTTTTTTCATACGATGACACGGCTTTTATTTTTCAGAAATTAATCACTGCTCGTTCCATAGATCATTCCGTCTATAGTGTATTGACTAATAACCGTTTCACCATTGACTATTCCATATAAAACTTATTATTGCTTTTTCCCTTTATTCAAGAGATTTGGATCGTACAATTAATCGGGTCTATGATTAAGCGATTAAAACAGTAAGTTAGTGACCATGAAGACCATAATGAACCATTTCCTATTTTTTCTATTTTGTTCAATTTGCAGTTTTTCTTTCTGCCAAGAAGAGTATTCAGTAGATACATTGTTCAATGATGATGGAACAATTTTAAGTATTGAAGACACTAAGACTGATTAAAATCAGGTGTTTAGCTACGATGACAGTGCAAACCTTGTTAAATATCAAATTGTAACGAGGAAAAATGATATTCAGTATGAAATGGTTAAGGAGTATTATAGTGATGGTCAAATTAAAGAGGAATATTATTACTATGTCGTTAATAAGGTCTTTTACGGCAAAAGCGAATTAGATAGTTTGTATGCTGAATACCATAACAATGGGCAGCCCAAATACAAATGCTTTTACAAAAATGATGAATTGAATGGTCAATACACTGTTTTTAAATCAAACGGTGATATTGAAAGTGTGAAAGAGTACAAGAAAGGCAAGTTATTAAATGCTACTTATTTTGATAATTCAGGTAACATTTTTCCGAACAATTCTTTTAAGGACGGAAATGGTGAGTTAATTATTTATCAAGATGGTTCAGCATGTAAAATATGTAGGTTCAAAAATGGAAAGTTAAAGAAATGCAGAAAAATATAGGACGGTTACTAATACCGCCTAAGAAGCATCGGGCTGAATACTTCGTATGACTCATCTTGTTAGAAAATCATTTTTATCTATAAATTAAAATCGTGGTAAAGTAACCTTACTACTTCCTAGCCTGGAACCGATAAAATCAGAAGTTCAGGACAAACTCATTGATTTATTTTCAGATACTCCATTTATAAACCAAAAAAAGCTGCCAGAATTCTGACAGCTTTTAAATATACTAATTGGGATTGTACTATAATTGTCCGTCTGAGTGGTAAAGTCCGCTTTTGTAGACTTTCACTTTAAGAAGGATACCGTCTCGGTCGTAGACATATACTTTTCCGTCCCACAACTTACCTTCTTTGAAGACACCATCTTGCCAGATTTCATTGTCCTCGTTGTAGATTTTATTGTATCCGTTCGGTTGCCATTTAACACCATTTGTTCGAGGGGCACCTGCTATTGCTGGAGCTTTTTCCTTAGGACCACTTGGATCAACAACTTTTACTTGTGGATGTTCCATTTCTTTTGGAACAGAACCTATTACTTCACCTGTAGCACTGTAAGTAATGATTTCTTTAACATCACCATTTTCGTAGTAACGAACTGCTTTACCAGTAGGAGTTCCATTTTCGGCAGTGTATTCAAATTCCAATTGACCGTTTGCATAGTAATACTTTACCTTACCTTGCTCTTTACCCATTTGGTTGTAATCACCTTCGTACTCCAACTTACCATTTTCATGGAAACGTTTTAAGGAATCATGGTATTGATTTTTATCAAAATTACCAATCTCACGAATCTTACCGTTTTGGTGATACTTCGTGTAATTTCCTTTTGGACGGTTGTTTTCGTACTCACCTTTTAATTTAGGTGTTATACCATCGTTGTGGTACTTTATCCAAATACCCTCTTTACGATCATCTTTATAACTTCCCTCTTCTATTTTTCCTTCGGCCGGTATCCCAGCGTCTGGACGGTCTTTACCGTAGTAAATCCACTTACCCTGTTTTTTTCCCTGGGCATCTGTAACATTCAATCCATTTTGGTCGTTATTAGTAGATAACGAAAATCCAAATTTCCCGATTGCTAAGAAGCAGATTAGAAGAACCAATTGCTTTGACTTCCACATTTTGACAATAATTAGTTTAGTAGCGCATTTTAAAGATAAATTAATTTTTGAATAAAACAACTGAAAAGAAATTAAATTCGATCAAAGCAATAATTCAATCGATGAATATTAAACATGCTGTTAATAATTAACGTTATCTGATATTATTTAACATTTCTACTGTCATTTTATCAAGATCATACTGCTCTTGCCACCCCCAATCTTCACGAGCTACACTGTCATCAATTGACGCCGGCCAAGAATCTGCTATTGCTTGTCTGAAATCTGGTTGATACGTTATGTGAAATTCAGGAATAACTTGTTGAATACACGTTGCCAATTCTTTTGGTGTAAAACTCAATGCGCCCAAATTATAACTTGAATGGATTGTTAATTGACTTAAAGGCGCTTCCATCAATTCCATTGTTGCGCGAATGGCGTCTTCCATAAACATCATTGGCAATGCTGTGTCTTCTTTTAGAAAACAATTGAACGATTCTCCCGCTTTTGCTTTGTAAAAAATATCCACTGCATAATCTGTTGTGCCACCACCTGGCAAACTTTTATAGGAAATCAATCCTGGATACCTTACGCTTCGCACATCAACTCCAAATTTATTGAAGTAGTATTCGCACCAGCGTTCACCAGCTTGTTTGGAAATCCCATAAACAGTGCTCGGTTCCATCACCGTAAATTGTGGTGTATTCAATCGAGGTGTTGTGGGACCGAAAACGGCAATTGAACTAGGCCAGAAGATCTTTTTTATGAATCCATCTTTTGCCAAATCTAAAATAGTGAACAACCCTTCCATATTTAATCGCCAAGCAAAATCGGGATTTTTTTCAGCTGTTGCAGACAATAAAGCGGCTAACAAATAAACATCATCGAATTGATTTTCCTTGATGTAGGATTCCACAAAAACACGGTCAAGAATGTCCATTTTAATATATGGACCATTCACTAATTGTTCTGGACAATCTGCTTTTACATCAGCAGCAACGACATTTTCAGCACCAAACTTCTCGCGTAACGCAAGCACAAGCTCGGTACCAATTTGTCCACCAGCCCCAATAACAAGAGTTCTTTTCATTTTAGCCATGTATTTAGATGCTGCAAAATTAATCTTTTTTTGTTGCTATGTTTATTAGGCTCAAATCATACTAAGAATCCATCTAATCCTAACTAAAATCTTTTTTTTCAGTTAAACGAATTGCTTATATTTGTTGATTATGATAAAAATGTGGCTGGAATTGAGTTGCTTATTGAAGTTCCTTATTAAGCGAAATCCTGAGTGATTTCTGTTTTGCAATTCCTTATATAGTCTGTTATTTTAAAACAAATTACAATGCCATATTACCATAAACTAGGGGAATTTCCTCATAAACGTCATACCATTTTCGAAAAACCAACTGGCGGAATTTACTATGAACAATTATTCGGAACAGAAGGCTTTCATGGCTTTTCTTCTTTATTGTATCATGTTCACCGACCAACAATGGTTCAATCAATCAAAGAACCTATTGATTGTAGTCCGAAAGCGGCTGTAGATAAAAACATTGCATCTCGCATGTTAAAAGGGTTCAATCTAAAACCAACTGCTGATTTTCTGGAAAGTCGCACGATTGTATTGTTCAACAACGATTTGAATATTACGCTTGCTGCACCTCAAGAATCGTTGACACGTTATTTCTACAAGAATGCTGATGCAGACGAAGTGATTTTCATTCATCAAGGTTCTGGAAAACTGCGCACTTTAGTTGGGAATATTCCTTTTTCATACGGAGATTATTTGGTGATTCCTCGTGGGATGATTTATCAAATCGATTTTGATACTCCAGAAAACCGTTTGTTCATTATTGAATCATTTTCACCAATTATAACACCAAAGCGTTACCGCAATAACTTCGGTCAATTATTGGAGCATTCTCCCTTCTGCGAGCGTGATCTTCGTGCACCTTCTGAATTGGAAACGCATGATGAATTGGGCTCGTTTGTTGTGAAAATCAAAAAAGAGCAAGTGATGCATGAACTTACGTATGCTTCTCACCCGTTTGATGTGGTGGGTTGGGATGGATACAATTTCCCTTATGCATTTTCGATTCATGATTTTGAGCCGATTACAGGACGTGTTCATCAACCGCCTCCCGTTCACCAAACATTTGAGGCTCACAATTTTGTGATTTGCTCGTTTTGTCCACGTTTATACGATTATCATCCAAAATCTATTCCAGCACCTTACAATCACAGTAACATCGATTCTGATGAAGTGTTGTACTATGTTGATGGTGATTTTATGAGTCGCAATCATGTTGAAAAAGGATACATTTCTTTGCATCCAGGTGGCATTCCTCATGGTCCACATCCAGGTGCTTATGAGCGCAGTATTGGTCAAAAGGAGACGCTTGAATTGGCCGTGATGGTTGATACATTTAAACCACTAAAAATAACACAAGCAGCCATCGATATGCAAGATGAAACATACGCGTATAGCTGGTTAGATAAATAAATTTGTTCGTCTGGAAGCAGACTTTAAAAAATATTAAAATGAGTAAAGAAGTTAAAAATGTAGAATACGGTTTAGAAAAAATATTTGAAGGAGCACAGGATTTCCTTCCATTATTAGGAACCGATTATATAGAATTTTATGTAGGAAATGCGAAACAAGCAGCGCATTTTTACAAAACCGCATTTGGTTTTCAATCGTTTGCGTATGCTGGTTTAGAAACAGGTCTTAGAGATCGCGCTTCTTATGTTTTGAAACAAGATAAAATTCGCATCGTTCTTACAACTGCATTAAATAGTAATTCTCCAATTGGAGAGCATGTGAAAAAACACGGTGATGGTGTAAAAGTGATTGCATTGTGGGTAGAAGATGCCCGTGCCGCATACAATGAAACGGTGAAGCGTGGGGCGAAATCATTCATGGAACCTACTGTTGAAACTGACGAGCATGGTGAAGTAGTTCGAGCAGGAATTTATACCTACGGAGAAACCGTTCACATGTTTGTAGAGCGAAAAAACTACACTGGTTTATTTATGCCTGGTTTCCAGCAATGGGAATCGGATTACAATCCAGCACCAATCGGGTTAAAGTTTGTTGACCACATGGTTGGAAATGTTGGCTGGGGTGAAATGAATACTTGGGTGAAATGGTACGAAGATGTGATGGGATTTGTGAATTTCCTTTCCTTTGATGACAAGCAGATTCACACAGAATATTCGGCCTTGATGAGTAAGGTAATGAGCAACGGAAATGGGCGCATTAAATTCCCAATCAATGAGCCTGCTGAAGGAAAAAAACGTTCGCAAATTGAAGAATACCTTGATTTCTATGAAGGTTCAGGTGTGCAACACATTGCGATTGCTACAGATGACATTATTACCACAGTTACGGCATTAAGAGAACGCGGAATTGAATTCCTTTCTGCGCCACCACAAGCGTATTATGATGCCATTCCAGAACGATTGGGCGAACACATGTCAATGATGCATGAAAACATTGCAGATCTTCAAAAATTGGCCATTATGATTGATGCAGATGAGGAAGGTTATTTGTTGCAAATTTTCACCAAACCAGTAGAAGATCGACCAACGTTGTTCTTTGAGATCATTCAACGAATGGGTGCAAAAGGATTTGGAGCAGGTAATTTTAAAGCCTTGTTTGAATCCATTGAGCGTGAACAAGAAAAACGTGGAACATTGTAAGATCCAAATTAATAAGTATATATTAACCTCGTTTTCTTTTTAGAGAACGGGGTTTTTTATTGGATCGTATTAAAAAAATGGAGGAAACTTAACATCAACCTATCACCACACCTTTTCCACCCATTTTAGGGATGGGTGCGTAATTGTTTTCATTGATTGTTTCAGGAAGAAAAATGAACTTTTTATCATACATGACTTCGTTGACCCAAAAACTTACCCAATATTCATTCGACAAACCAAAAACCTCTTCCATAATTGGTTCAATTTTAGCAGCTTCATCGGGTAGTAAGATCTCTAGTGAGTGGCGTAATGTGGATGTTTTTATTGATTCACCTGTTTCAACATTCGTTCCATAACCTTTACTTGTAATAATGATGCCTTCCATAATGTCATCACGCAAATTCAGTAAATAGACATAGTGTTGAATTCCGCCTTCTTCCTGAACTTCAGGAACTACGACCATTTTTACATTTTCAACCTTTGGTCCTTTTAATTCTTCACGCATTGTTTTACATTTTTTGGATTGATCGTTGGAAATCAGGGAACAAAATTAAGAAGAAATTTAAGGAAATTGGATAGTTGTACAATATAGTTGCAGATAGATTTACAATGGATGGAATTGAAAATAAAAAACCCAGTCACCTACTAAAATAACTGGGTTTTACATCGTTTCATTTGGCAATTGTACAAATCAAACGATATCGTTGCTCTACTAACTGATACGAAGATAAAACTATTTCGTTAATTGAGTTCGTTTTTCAAGTATGAAATTCAATTAGTTGAGTTAATGATTCGTTTTAATGATTTTAATGGTAGGTTCATTGATTGAGTGGTTTTCGGATTCAAATGAAAGGAAGTAAACACCATTCGTCAATTGCCCTAATTCAACAACAACTTGTTTTCCGTTTACGCTTGATTGTCGCAATACTTCTTTTCCTTGAATGTCAACAAAAACTAGAGTAGCATTGGTTACTTCTATTCCAAATTCGATCGTTATATCACTTGAAGTTGGGTTTGGATAAACTACAACCAACCCATTGTTTGAATTTTCATTTACTCCTGCACCTAGACAGTTATACGTTTCCAAATCTCCATTCTGGAAGATCAAATTCGATACTTCATTCGTTCTGATGGCTGGATTAAAATCGAAGTAAATATCGGCTAAATTGGCAATTTCAGTATTTTGATTCAACCATGTTGAAACAGGTTTTACTTCAAAAATGACATAACCATGGCTAGCTGCTTCATTAGTCGTACTATCTGGAAGATTGATGTTGTCAAAATGAAATTTCAGTACATTCCCAGGTAATACTTCTGTCCATTGTTCATGGCTTTTACCAACTACTCGAACCGTATTCAAATCCAAATTGAGGCTCAATGAATCAATGATAGCAAGGTTAATCGCTTCTGAATTTCCTGTATTTTGAAACTGAACTGTATAAGTCAGCAGCTGATCTTGTTCAATGTAACCAACATCGCATTTCCCAACAGGATAAACGGATTTGATATTCGGATCATACCCATTCACAACTGGTGAACTGTAATATTTGATGTTATTGGT
>JAYSRF010000085.1:0-12511 GCA_043721195.1 Fluviicola sp.
ATAAAAGAAGTAGATGAAGCTTCAATGGCAAGTGCTTCTTGGTATTTTACTTTTGCTTCAACCCATTTTTCTTGTGCAAACAAAGCATCACCTGCGGCATTTGCAGCATCATACGTTTTCTTTTTTTCTTGATCCGCCTTTTGCGCATTGAGTTTTCCATCAATTTCAGCCAATTTACCTGTTGCATACGGATCATTCGCTTTCCATTTAAGCGCTTCTTTGTATTGGTCTTTTGCTGCTTGAAAACTTTTTTGTGTGAAGAATGAATCACCAGCTTTAATGGCATCTGTATATTTTGTCGCGTTTTCAGCTTCTTTTTTCAAACGAGCAATCTCTGTTTGACATTTAACAACCTGATCTTTTGGATGCTGTTCTTGTTTTTTAGTCAACGCTTCTTGGTAACGAGCCATTGCCTCTTCGTACTTTTTCTGTCCGAAAAGATTGTCTGCTGCAGTAATGAGGTTCTTGTATTCGTCTTCAGCTTGCTGGTTTTGTTGAGAAGTCGCTTTTTCAGCTTTTAAAATCCCGTCAATTTCGTTGATGCGTGTTGCAGGATATTTCTCAGCTGGTTTAATGGTCAGAGCTTGTTCGTAGGAAGCCAAAGCTTCATTGTATTTTTTTGTATTGAATAAACCATCAGCTTCCTTGATCTTTGCATTGTAATCTGCATCCGCTTTTCCTTTATTGGCTTCGGAATCTTTCATGATCTTTTCAACTTTCTTGATCATTTTTTCAGCCAACACTTGATCATATTGCAATTCATTGTTTTTACCATCATGGAAGAACTCAGTGGCTACATTGGATGTAACATAACTGTAATCAATCCCAGGTAATTCATCAAACAAAGACATTTCAACCGCTCCAACGACAGTTCCTGTACCCTGAATTAACTCATCATTTACATTGTTGAGATTGACGGAAACAGTTCGGGTTACTTTCCCTCCTTTTGAAACTTCGATCTTGTATTTTTTTCCAGCAGGCAATTTTATTTTCACCTCACCCGAATTGTCCGTGACAAATGTTTGAACAACAGAACCACCTTCGTAGACTTTTACGGAAACACCCGATTCTTTCTTTCGGGTAGCATAATTGAGTGTTTTAACCAAGAATGGCACTTCAATTTGCGCAAGAATCTCATTGGAGGAAATGAAGATCAATGCTATGGAAAGGAGTAAAAATTTCATATATAGCTTTTTAAACGATGTTCTGTACAACCAGTTACAGATTTGGTTTAATTTTATCAAAATATTATTACAAATATCACGAAAATAAATCACTTTTAACGCTGTTTATGCTACAATTTGGAGAACTAAGTTACTGGGAAAAAGCAACATTAATCGAAGAAATTGACTACCTCATCATCGGTGGCGGCATTGTTGGATCAGCAACTGCATTAAAATTGCGGGAAATTCATCCATCTGCGAAAATTGTTATTCTGGAACGTGGCTATGTATCAACTGGAGCAAGTACCAAAAATGCTGGTTTTGCTTGTTTCGGGAGCGTCACGGAATTAGCCGATGATTTAGAAAAAATGAACGCTAGTGAAGTTTGGGACACCGTGGAAATGCGCTGGCGTGGCTTACAACGATTACAAGAACGATTTTCAACAGCCGACATTGGATTAAAAATCAATGGTTCTTGGGACTTAATCACGGAGCATGAAACTGGAACGCTTTCAGAATTAAACGATCAAGTGGCTTATTTTAATGAAGAAACACAACGTATTACAGGACAGAATAATTGTTTTTCGTATGATTCAACAATCGCACAAAAGGCAGGATTTAATCGAATTAACGGCGGTTTTCACAACCGATTAGAAGGTGAATTAAATACAGGCAAATTATTACTAGCAACCAATGAATTACTCGCTAGAGCAAAAATTATTTCGCTTCAAGGCATTGAGGTAAAGCAATTAGAAATGTCCAAAAACAGTGTATCAGTAGAAACAAATTACGGTACACTTACAACGAATAAACTAGCTATCACAGTCAATGGTTTTGCCCAAAAATTACTGAATGATCAGCGCATTCAACCAGCTAGAGCGCAAGTTATTGTGACTTCTAAAATTCCTGGCTTCGAGTTACCCGGAACTTTTCACTACCAACAAGGATATTATTATTTCAGATCAATCGACAACCGATTACTTTTAGGTGGAGGACGAAATTTGAATTTTAAAGGTGAAACAACAACAGAGTTCGGTACAACAGCGCAAATAATGGACACCTTAAAAGAACTCATTCATACAACCATTCTTCCAACTAAAAATTGTACGATTGATTATCAATGGTCTGGAATTATGGGAGTTGGAAGCGTCAAAAAACCGCTTATTGAATTAATTCATCCACATGTAGGAATGGGCGTAAGAATGGGCGGAATGGGTGTAGCTATTGGTAGTTTGGTCGGTGAAGAATTGGCAGGCTTGATTGGTTAAACAGTTAAAATTATTAAACGACTTCTATCGTATTCCTTTTTGTAAAATGATTTAAAAAACAATTTTCTTTCTAAATCGATAACGTTTGGTTTCACACTAAACAAATCTTTGTATTTTCGAAAAAATAAAAAACATGAACGCAGCGCACCAACATTTAGTCATTAATCACTTCCCAATCATTGCTCTGATACTTGGAGTTTTGGTTTTATTGATCGGAATTTTAGCCAAATCATCTGTTACACGACGAGTAGGCCTTTTGTTATTTCTTATTGCAGGAATTACTGCTATGGTTGCAATGTCAACGGGTGAAGGAGCAGAAGAAATCGTTGAACACATGCCAAATGCTGATCATGATCTCATTCATGAGCACGAAGAACATGCTGAAGCAATGATGCCATTTATGTGGGGAATTATTGCCCTTTCATTAGTAGCCATGTTCCTTGAATGGAAGAAAAAATCAATGGCAATGATCGCATCCATTACCGTTCTTTTGGTAGGTATGATTGCAACCTATTTTGCACGTGAAGTAGGTACAAGTGGTGGTGAAATTTCTCACCCAGAAATCAGAAAAGGATTCAAGGTCGAACAAAATGATCACGACGAATATTAATGAATTCATTCATTTTCCAGAAATCCGATTTACGTTTGTGAATCGGATTTTTTTTGCTCAAAAGACAACGTAATCTCCCTTTGATCAATTGCAATAAAGGATAATTGGAAAATAGAGTTGTTCGGAATACACCTTAATGAATGTCAATAATATGGTTCAGCTATTCCAAAAATATCGTCGCTATACAATCTAAGTATGGTTTCCGTATGGTCTTAGTATGGTCTCTGTATGGTCTCCGTATGGTCTCCGTATGGTTAGTGTATGAGGAGTGTATGGAAGTATATTGTTAAATAGAAAGTTGCCTTGTCCTAAAATAACGATACAGGTTATTGATTGAAGGGAGGATTACTCAGCTGGAGTTGCCGTTTTATCTGCAGTATCATTCGACTCTGATGGCGTTTTAACAACTTGTTCAGCAAGCGATTCTGATGCTGACTCATCCAAAGCAGGTGTTTCAGCTGGTGCAACAACAGTAGGACGAATAAATGGCTTTGGCGGATCAAAATTGATTGCTTGATCCAATGTTTGTGAGTGTTCAATAAACGGTTTTTGAATATCCGATTTGGTCTCATCGATCATGCGTTGCAAATTAAAATCAGAGCGCATATCACCCGTTGATTTCTTGATTTCATTTTGAACATCACTCGATGCATCTTTAATCTGACGAATTGTTCTACCCAACGATTGAGCAATACCGGGAATGCTCTTTGAACCAAAAAACATCAATACAAATACCAAAATCAACAAGATTTCAGAACCTGCAATATCACCGAAAATTAAAGGTAAACTCACCATAATTGATGCAAAAATAACGCTAATTCTGATTATACATTAATAAGCATGTAGAATAATGTCTTAGAAATTGTTAAAAGGTCATTTTGAATCTAAATTTAAAGTCGAACTCTGTCCAATAAAGCAACCGAAGCTAAATAGTAACGTTTGTGGATAAATGATATACATGAAATACCTATTCACACTCCTCTTTGGATGCTTTTTAACAAACAATGTAAGTGCAGATACTACAACTCTTTATATTACAAGTTTGAATCAACCAGTTCAAACAATCACCATGCATGCTTGCGATACATTAGTCATTGTGAACTCTTCTGGTTACTCTTATTTTTTACATGACGATACAAGTTATTTCGCTGGAGCATCAGATAGTGTTCTTTCGCCAACTATCATAAATGGAAATTGGTTTTTTGGAAGTGGAATATTCTATGATTTAACCGCATTTCCTGATAATTGGATCAGTATTAAACATCAACTAGTAACAAAACTTTTTCTAATCAACCTTATTCCTCCACCACAATCAACCATCACGGCAACCATTTGTTCAGGTCAAAGTTATTTGTTCGATGGATTGGAACGAGCAACAGCAGGTATTTACACCCAATCGTTTCCTTCCTTATCGTATTGTGATTCGTTGGTTCATTTAGATTTAACAGTTTTGCCGCCTATTCAAACCACAATTAGCGCAACAATTTGCAGTGGACAATCCTATTCCTTCAATGGAAATGAATACGCTATAAATGGTAATTATCAAGACACTGTTCAAACCATAAATGGATGCGATTCAATTGTAACGCTTCAATTAGAAGTTACACCTGCGGTACAATCCTTCATAAATGAAACCATTTGTAATGGAGCTACTTTTAACTTTTTCGGAAACAATTATACTGAAAGTGGAACTTACACGCATGCACTTTCAACAATGAATGGATGTGATTCAATTGTCACTTTACAATTAGAAGTCGCTCCATCACTACAAACCTATGTAAACGAATCCATTTGTTATGGAGACACGTTTAGCTTTTTCGGAAACAATTACGTAGCAAGTGGAACATATTCACAAATCCTTTTAACAGATAATGGTTGCGACTCTATTATTACGCTACAGTTAACTGTAGGACAATCTATTAACGCAACAACAAACCCCATTAACGAAACAACACTAACTGCTATTTCGGCTGCCGTTCAAACGAATTACAATTGGCTAGATTGTGATAATAATTTTCTGCCACTGGAAATAACAAACCAAGAATATACAGCATCTCAAAACGGTTCTTATGCGGTAGATATTAGTACAAACGGCTGTCATGATACAAGTTCCTGTGTAAGCATTTCAACAATTGGATTAAATGAGCATGAAAATCAATCAATTATTTTGTATCCTAATCCTTCATCATCTGGTATTATTTTCATTCAATCAAATTCAACTCTAACATCCAACAAATACGAAGTCCTCACCACAATGGGGAAACTAGTCACAACAGGAACTTTAAATTCCAACAATACAACGATTAATTTACCCCTGCTTTTACCAGGAATCTATATTTTCCAAATTGGAAACTATCGGTCGCTGTTTCAACTTCAATAAAGTAATTTTTAAACAGGTGCTAAACATTGTCATCATTTTAGCGCTTGTGGATGTCATTCCGTTTGTAAAGAATGGAATTTAATTATATTTGCCTCTAAATACAAATTCAGAGAAATGGCTACCACAGCAGATATACGTAATGGCTTGTGCATGAAGTACAACGACAAACTTTGTCAAGTTATTGAATTCCAACATGTAAAACCAGGAAAAGGTCCTGCATTCGTACGTACGAAATTGCGCATGATTGAAACAGGAAAAGTAATTGACAATACATTTTCTGCTGGTCATAAAATTGAAGTAGTTCGCATTGAAAACCGAGACTATCAGTACTTATACCAAGAAGGGGCTGATTTTATTTTCATGAACAATGAATCATTCGAACAAGTAAATATCCCAGCTAAAATGGTTGAAAAACCAGGGTTTTTACAAGAAGGAATGATGTGCAATATTCTCTACCATGCAGATGAAGAAATGCCATTAGTATTGGAACTTCCAATGTATATCATTTCAGAAGTAACCTATACAGAACCTGGGGTAAAAGGCGATACAGCTACAAACTCTATGAAACCTGCTACAATTGGTACTGGAGCAGATATTCGCGTTCCTTTATTCATTGAAATCGGTGAAGTAATTAAAATTGACACGCGCACTGGAGTATACGTTGAACGTGTAAAAAACTAGATTTCAACAAACGATACGATTAGAGACTTTCCGAAAAATCAGGATATTACTTACAGCCCTTAAAGGTGGTTAAAAAGTGATGATATACGAGGCGTTGAGGATGAGACGTTGGGAGTTTACTACAGTAAATGACCAATGTTGATTTCCGAAAACAACGAAGTAGGTTATTATTTTTTAACCACCTTCTTTTTTTATATCGAATGGAAAAACGTATTCGAATTGCCAATTACACTTTAAATGTGCTCTTCATTGGTAATCATCAGTCAGATTCAAACAAACCAATACTCATATTTCTGCATGAGGCGCTTGGCTCCATACCTCAATGGAAATCCTTTCCAACTAAATTGTGTCAATCAGTTGAATTAGCAGGAATGATCATTGAAAGACGTGGTCATGGAAAATCGGATCCACTAGACGCACCTAGAACAAACAAGTACCTCCACAACTATACTTTTGAACTGAAAGAAGTCTTAAATGAAGTACTTCCACTCAATCAATCATTCATTCTCGTTGGTCACAGTGATGGCGGAACAATCGCATTGCTATTTGCAACCTTATTCCCAAAAAACCTTCTTGCATTGATAACGATGGCGGCTCATACATTTGTTGAACCAGAAACCATCGCTGGAATTGAACCAACAGTTCATGCTTATGAGCAGGGTAAATTGATTGGTTTGTCACGTATTCATGGTGATAAAACAGATCATCTCTTTTATGCATGGGCAAATACATGGAGGTCAGTTGAGTTTCTAAACTGGGATATCAGAAATGAAATTAGTAACCACAACATCCCAACACTTGTCATTCAAGGAACAATGGATCAATTTGGAACAATTAAACAGGTTGAATCCATTACGCAACAGCTAAAAAAAGCCACAGCTCTGCTGATTCCCAACTGTGGACATCATCCTCATTTAGAAAAAGAAAACGAGGTTATTCAGAACATAACCGAATTCATTCACCCACTCCTTTCTTAGAATCAAGTCGAGTTTGTAACAATTATACATTATTCAACTGAATGATTAACGCAGTGTTAATTAAAAATTATTCTTTAGAAAACAATACTAAACCAACCAAATACAGTACCTTTGTCGCTTAATTTTAATCAAATATCAAGAAATGAGTACAGCTTTAGGGAACCACATTCTAGTTGAATTTATGGGGTGCGATCCGCACATTATGAATGATGTATCTTCAATTGAGCGCGACATGGTTGCTGCTGCTCAAAAAGCCGGTGCAACAGTCATTAATTCTACTTTTCACCATTTTTCACCTTATGGTGTTTCTGGTGTTGTTGTGATTCAAGAAAGCCATTTGGCTATTCACACATGGCCAGAATATGGTTATGCTGCAGTGGATTTGTTTACCTGTGGCGAAATGGATGCTTGGATTTCATTCGATCATTTGAAAGAATGTTTTGGAGCTAAAAATTACTCTGCAATCGAACTCAAACGTGGTGCAGTTCAATTGCTAACACGCAATGATTTTGACATTACTTCTATGCGTCAAAAAGCAGGAGAATGGTCAAATCCAGAAATGTATACCCGCAATGTGTGGTTTACGGATAAAGATGATAACCAAGCATTATCCTTGCGTTACACTGGTGAAGTATTCTTTGATGTACAATCACCATATCAACGTGTTCGTATTTTAGAATCTCCTAAATACGGGAAATTGTTGGCGTTAGATGATATGTTCATGACAACAGAAGCAGATGAATTTCACTACCATGAAATGATTTCTCATACCGCAATGTTTACACACGGAAATGCCAAAGATGTATTGGTTATTGGTGGTGGTGACGGTGGAACAGTACGTGAAATTTTGCGTCATCCAGGAGTTGAACATGTAACAATGGTTGAAATTGATGGAGAAGTAATTAAAGCGTGTAAAGAATTCCTTCCGCAAATTGCCGCTTCATTTGATGATCCAAAATTGAATTTAATTGTTGGTGATGGAATTGCACATGCGAAAGAAGCAGCTGATGCATCTTATGATATCATCATTGTTGATGGTTCTGACCCAGTTGGTCCAGCAGAAGGTTTATTCTCTGTTGAATTTTACCGCAATTGTTTCCGCGCGTTAAAACCAGGTGGAATCCTTATTGCTCAAGGCGAATCTCCTAAGTTCAATGAACAATCGTTTACTGAATTGAATATTACTTTGCAACATATTTTCGGAAAAGAAAATGCACCCGTATCCTTGTTTTACGTTCCTACCTACCCTACTGGTATGTGGAGTTTCCAATATGGTTTAAAAGGCGCTGCTCATCCAAAATCAATCAACAAGACGGCTGAAATTGACCAATTTGTTGCTGATAAAGGATTACGCTATTATAACAGCGATATTCACACTGCAAGTTTCGCATTACCTAATTTTGTTAAGCAATTGATCAATGGCTAATTCTCAAGAATTTGATCACAATGGAGTAGGAATTGCCAATGGGAATATTTTTGGATTTCCAGTGGAAGAATCTACTGCTGACATCGTTATTATTCCCGTTCCTTGGGATGCAACCGCTTCTTATGGGAAAGGAACAAGTGACGGTCCACAAGCAATCTTGGACGCATCAACGCAATTGGATTTCTACCATCCACAATTGCCAGAAGCATGGAAAACGCAAGTTTACATGTCGCCGATTTCATCTGAATGGAAACAAATCAATACAGATTTATGCATTCAGGCGATCGAATACATTCAATTCTTAGAAAACGGCGGACAATTAACTGCTGAAAGCGAGTACAATGATATTGTTGACCAGATCAACGAGACACAACAAGCACTGCGTGAGAATTTAAAGGAACGTAGTTCAACCTTGCTCAAAGCGGGGAAAATGGTTGCTGTTTTAGGTGGTGAACACAGTACGCCACTTGGTTTGATTGAAGCATTAGATGCAATTGGCGAACCGTTTGGGATTTTGCAAATTGATGCGCATGCTGATCTACGTGATGCTTATGAACACTTTACACAATCGCATGCGAGTATCATGTACAATGTCGTTCATTCATGTGCAAACTTAGAAAAGTTGGTCCAAGTTGGTGTGCGCGATGTGGCTCATTCGGAAATTGAACTCATTCAACATTCGCCTAAAATTGAAACACATTTCGATTGGGAAATCAAACGACGTCAATTTGAAGGAGAATCGTGGAAATCAATTGTTGACTCCATTGTGCAATCACTTCCAGAACGTGTTTATATTTCATTTGATATTGATGGTTTACATCCTTCTTTGTGTCCGAATACAGGAACACCAGTTGTAGGAGGTTTTGAATTAGACCAAATCAACTACCTCTTTTTTCAACTTGTTGAAGCAGGAAAACGCATCATTGGTTTTGATTTAAATGAAGTTTCTCCAGGAAATCAAGATGATTGGGATGCCAATGTAGGAGCACGAGCATTATGGAATTTAGTGTGTGCTGCTGAAAAGAGTCGTCGAATTAATTATTAAAATTCACCCATATATGTGACCTGAATCGTTCTTAATCAACGATTCAGGTTTCTTTTTTATTAGTATATTCGTGAACCGAAGAAACAAATGATTCGAATTTCAGTGAAATACCTCTTTTTGTCTGTTCTTATGCTGTTTTTCGTGCATGCACAAGGACAGAACACCTCTGTCAATGGAAAATTTAATTCCCATTATTTTTCTGTTGATGACTTTGGAAGTGCAGCACAAATTTGGGCTGGAGAACAAGGGAGTGATGGTAATGTCTATTTCGGTAACAAACAAGATCTGTTAGTTTACAATGGAATAGAATGGAAAAAAATAAAAACGGATATTTCAAAAACAGATCTAAAAAAAGCGAACGCCGTAAAAGAAACAGCCGTTCATGAGCTTTTTAGAGCATCCGATAACATTCTTTATGTTGCGCGAGAAAATAATTTCGGTTATGTCGCCTATTCCGATTCTGGTGCTCCACGGTATTTCCCAATCTATTCATGTACTGACAGCAAAAGTTCAGGTGATTTTTGGAATATCTATGAACTCAATAATCAAAAAATACTCTTTGTTGCTGAGAAAGAACTGTATACTGTTAAAAACAAAAAAGCAACCAAACTAGAATTACCAAGTTCATTTAATGGTTATTTCACTAAAACTTCCTCTCGTTTTGGTAGCGGTATTTTAATTGTTTATCAGAAAATCATAACCAATCAAGAACGAAAATTCAAGCACCTCTATGTTGATTTAATCTCTGGGAAAATGAAAGAGTTAACACTCCCAGAACACATTGACTTGAGAAACGTTCGAGGTAGTTTTGAAATCAATCAAACGTGGTATCTATTAGACATTAAAGGTCAATTTTACAGTGCCACACAAGAAAATGGAACATTTAACTGGAATTCAAAAGAGGCGGTTATATTTCCTGAAATGCAAGGACTTTCACCCAATTATATTCGGAAAAATGGCAACCATATCTACATGGGGACACAAACGGAAGGTGTTGTTATTGCTGATCTTACTGGAAAAGTAGTCCGAAGAATTGATTTTTACGATGGTCTAGAAAATTTATCCATTTTTAAACTCTTCCATGACAACGAAGGTAACCTTTGGTTATGTCTTGACAATGGTATTCAACTTATAGAAACATCAAGTCCAATAACCTACTTTACCAAATCGGAAGGTGTTACATCATTACCTGAAGCAATTGTCTTTAACGAAGGCAAAATGTTGGTCGGGTTTCACTCGGATATTTTCAGACCAGAGGTAACGAATACACACAAATTTTTCGTTTCTAATAACACCATCAAACAAGATGTATTTGATCTTGCCACATTTACTACTTCCCAAGGAAATAAAACGCTGGTAATTGGTTATGATGGTTTGTATGAATACAACCCGAAGACTAATAAAAGTTCTACTATTTCTCCAAACTACGCCTTTTCTTTATACCAAGATAAATCGACCCCAGACATTATTTACGTTGCGCTTGAGGCAGGTATTGGAAAGATCACTCTCCAAAAAAATGGAACATGGAAATACGAAGATTTATGGAATGATGTAGGTGGTGAAACGTTCAACCTCGTTGTAACCAAAGGTAAAGTGTACTTTGGAATTAATGGAAAAGGGATCGCCATCTATGATCTTCGTACAAAAAAGCACCAAATTGTCCGCGAGAAAAGTAAAAAACCAGGTGATGTTAGTTCCTATTATGTTGAATTATTTCAAGGTGAAATCTTTGTAGAAACAACCAAAGGAATTTGCACCTTATCACGTGATGAAAAACAACTCAACTTATTACCTCGAAACGATGATTTCTTTGGAAACTCTAAAAATGATTTCCACCGGATTATTAATATCAATGATGAACAGTTGTGGATTGTCATTTACCGTGATTTAGGAGATGGTAAATTTGAAATCCTGACAGGTTGGTTAGAAAAACATGGCAAGAACAATTGGAAATGGATCAAATGGCCATTAGCTGGATTGCAAAAATCGGGAATCATTTCGTCCATTGTTCAAGGTCCAGATAATGAAATATGGTTAGGTGCCAGTAACGGGCTTTATGTCGTCAATTTTGATGCAATTCGTAAATACCGTCAAAAAGTAATGGTTTCCATTGATCGATTTGAAGCTGGAGGAAAAATTATCCGTTACAATGTATTTAAAGCTACTCCCATCGATGCTTTGTCTTATTCCCAAAATTCATTTAGAATAACCTTCCATTCCAATTCATTTAGTGGGAAAGAACATACCAAGTATCGCTATCAATTGGTCGGATTTAACGATGATTGGTCGGATTGGTCGGATCAATATTATGCGAATTTCCAAAAGATTGGTGAAGGAGATTATACGCTAAAAATTCAAGCTAAAAATGGATTTGGAATTGAAAGTGAAGTACTTGAATACAAAATAACCATACTTCCACCTTGGTACAGAACTATTTGGGCATTTGTTCTTTATATCATTGGGCTCATCTTCGTTATTTTTGGTATTGTTCAACTTTCAACTCAACGTGTAAAACGCCAAAACCAACGATTGGAGGCAACAGTAGTAGAACGAACGAGTGAAATTGCAGAACAAAACAAACAATTGGAACAGCAAAAATCGGAGATTACCCAAAAAACAACCGATATTTTGGACAGTATTCAATATGCAAAACGCATCCAAACAACCATTCTTCCAGCAGATTCGCGGTTGAAAGAATTGTTCCATGAACACTTTGTGTTTTACCGTCCAAAAGACATCGTTTCAGGTGATTTCTACTGGATTCGTGAAGTACAAGGTAAAACCATTTTCTCAGCTGTAGATTGTACTGGACATGGTGTTCCTGGATCCTTGGTAAGTATTGTAGGAAATAATGGATTATTGCGTGCTGTCAATGAATTTAAGTTAACAGAGCCACATCAAATTTTAGATAAACTACGTGAAATCGTTGTCAGTGCATTCCGTTCTGAGGGACAACAAGAT
>JAYSRF010000086.1:0-12493 GCA_043721195.1 Fluviicola sp.
AGAGTCCTTATATGATTTTGGTCGATCGTACACTGCCAATTTACCAAGAAACGCTGAAAAATGTAACTCATATCAACGGAACGGCACGTGTGCAAACGATTGATCGCCGCTGGAACGAACGGTTTTATCAATTAGTAACGGCATTTCATCAATTAACAGGTATTCCAGTTTTACTCAACACCAGTTTCAATAAAAAAGGAATGCCAATAGTTGAACAACCTGAGGAAGCCATCAACCTATTCGAGGAAAGTGCTTTGGATGTATTGGTAATGGAGAATTTTTTGATTGAGAAAGTGTAATGGATTATGCTTCTTTCATAGCCGTTGGATCAATACAAATCGGTCATTAATTTTTCGACTAAGATTTTTAATTCAGCCAATTCACTTTCTACTTTTACCAAACGTTCTTCCAATTGACTTACATTTCTGCGTGCAGGCTCAGATGAATAACTGTTCTCATCAAATGCTGGAACGGGTGCAAATAAATGGCAATAACGGGTTTCTTTTTGTCCAGGATTTTTGGGTAATTGTTGTACGAAAGGAGTTTCATATCCCGCCAAATTCTCCAATGTTTGCTGCACTTCAGCTAAATCGTCAAAATCATGTAAACGCCCTGAATTGGAATTGATTTCACCTGGAGTCAACGGACCACGCAGCATCAATAAACATAAAACAGCCGTTTCAGCTGGATCAAGCGGAAAATGCACAGCCAATGCATGTCTGTATTTGAGTGCGCGACTTCCACTGCTACCAAGTACATTATTTGAAAGGTGTTTTTTCTTCAAGGAATCGAGCGCCAAAACAACCGTTTCATCATCGTATTCAACTACAGGGTTTCGTGCCGATTTTTGGTTACACGCTGTTACCAATGCATTTAACGTCAATGGATAATAATCGGGTGTGGTTTTTCCTTTTTCTACCATTGCGCCCAATACACGAATTTCTTCGGGGCTTAATTGTACCAGCGTATTTGTGGATTCCATGTTGATTTTATTTTCCCCTAAACTAAGAAAATTTATGGATTCTCGGATGCATGATGATGATGGACATTACGTAGGCTCGGGATGCATCCCGAGCCTACCAATAATGCATCCCGTGCATATCAATAATGCATCCCGCGCATGCGGTAAAATCCAATTATTTTTTCTTCGTTTTTTGACCTCTGGTTTGGCGTTTCCCGTATTTTTTCATCATGTCTTCCTTGTGATCTTTACGCACATTGACTTTTTTGTTTTTCGCCTTTTTTTCATGGAATGCAGGACCAGCATCTTCGCGATTGGGTAATTTCACCAATATAGCGGGCATTTCAATGCGTGGTTTTTCGTATTCAATCAATTCTTCTGAAATTTCCACCTCAGCAGGCATTTCTACGATCGGAATAGGCATTTGCATAAACGTTTCAATCTCGCTTACCTTTTCAGCATCTGCAGGTGTGATAAAGGAAATTGCTTCTCCTTTTTGATCTGCACGACCAGTACGACCAATGCGGTGAATGTAATTTTCGGTGACTTCTGGAATATCGAAATTGATCACATGCGATACTTCTGTAATGTCCAAACCACGAGCAATTAAATCTGTTGCGACCAATAAACGGTAGATGCCATTTTGGAAATGATTCACGGAATTAAAACGGAAATTCTGAGATTTATTGGAGTGAATTACCCCAACTTCGTGTTCTAAAACAGGTTCCATTTCAGCAAACAATAAATCGGCTAATGTTTTGGAAGAAACGAAAGCGAGAACTTTATTCATGCCCTTGTTTTCAGCGAGTAATTGCTTCAACAAATTAACTTTTGTATAGAAATTCGGAACATGGTATGCGATTTGTGAAATCTGTTCCAATGGTGTACCAGCTGATGCAGCCTCTACTTTTGTTGGGTGATTAAAATGCTCATCCAAAAATGCTTCCACTTCTTCTGATAAAGTCGCTGAAAACACCAAATTTTGTCGTTTTGCTGGCAAATATTCAAAAATACGTGTGAGTTGTGGTCGAAAACCTAAACCCAACGTTTCATCTACTTCATCAATGATTAGTTTTTTGACCGCCTTTAGTTGCAAGGTTCCTTTCAACGCTAAATCAAGTATACGCCCAGGTGTTCCAACTAAAACATCCAATCCGAGCAAAACCATCGATGATTGCGTATTGATATTCGTTCCACCATAAACACCACCAACTGCGACATTCATAGAAGTGGTCAACTTTTCTGCTTCACGCACTACTTGCATCACTAGTTCCCGCGTAGGAACAATGATCAAAATTTGTGGATGAGGATCTTTCGAAAATTTCCATTGACACAAAGCGGGAAGCAAATACGCCATGGTTTTTCCAGTTCCCGTTTGCGCTATACCGATGACATCTTTTCCAGATAACATCACGGAGAATCCTTTCGCTTGAATGGAAGTTGGAGTTACGTAACCCAATTCATCCAAAGCTTTTAAAAGCGGTTTCTTTAAGTTTAAATCGTGAAATGTCATGCTGAATTTTTTCACAAAGGTAATCAAAGCATTTCGCTTACTATGAACGTGCAACAATTGATTAACTCAAGAAAACAATTTTGATAGGATTAACGCTGTTCCAATAACACTTTAGTAGTATGAAATCAGGATGAATCGCCATCCCGCAGTGATCAATTTCGCTTAAACAGTTAACGCAAAACAGGCAGAAATATCAATCAATACGGTTACAAAGAAGACATAATAAATCAGCTTAATTGGAGCAACTGCCAATAACAAACTGAGTGTAGCCATTGTCGGAACAACAATTCCAATTAACAAAGCAGTTGAATGAGCCGCGCCAAGTGCCATTGTAACTCCTCCAAGGCATCCTACGATCAAAAGTGCTAAACAGATAAATCCGAATCGGTTCTCTTCACCATAAGCAACTAATCGATTCCAAACTGTAGATTGTGTATTTGCTATATTATTCATAATTCCTTGATTTTAATACAACAAAGGTGAGGATAACACAATGTCTACAGAATGATTGCTGTCAGCAAAAAAACTGATTTTAATCAGGAAATTGATTCGTAAAATTTGTGGTAGGCACGCAAAGCATTGCGCGCCTACAGATTTTTACAGCATTCTGTGTCCAAAGATTTTCACTCACAATTAACATTTGACATTTAGTAACCTTTTTAACCACAATGGAATTCAACTAAGAACATCTGTAATTTTGAAAAATGTTACGCATACGATTACTGCTTCTTTTGATATTGACTGTTTGTATGGTCAATGCACAGTCGATTACCATTTTAATTGATCCAGGTCATGGGGGGACAGATCCTGGGCACGAGTCGGTGAACAAAAGTCATTTACCAGAAAAGGATCTTAATTTATTGATTGCCAAAAAATTCGGAAACTATCTAACCGAAAAATTGGCGAATGTTACCGTGATTTATACGCGCACTGACGATACGTATCAAAGTCTTGATCAACGTGTCGATATGGCTAACGACAAAAAGGTTGATTATTTCATTAGCATACATTGTAATGGGAGTCCAAATACAGCTATTCATGGAACGGAATCGCATGTACACACCATGACTGCACGTAATTCAGTGAAGTTGGCAAAAGAATTTGAACGCGAATTTGGTGGAAAAGCTGGAAGAAAATCGCGCGGAGTAAAAGACTCTGATGATCGTGAACACACGCTGCAAGTGTTAAAATTCACTGAAATGACGAGTGTTTTGGTAGAATGTGGATTTCTGACCAATGAAAGCGAAGCCAATTACCTGAATACAACTCACGGACAAGATATCCTTGCTTCTGCCTTATTCAGAGGAATGCGTACTTACTTGAAAGAAAAACATCCAGCGATCAATTTTACGAAAACGGGTACAACAGCTGCGAATGAAAGCGCATCCACCAACGCTACAGCAACAGATACTTACACCGTTCAGATTATGAGCTCGAAGACTGAATTGGATACCAGTATGCCCGCATTTAAAAAATTGGACAAACCTGTCGTACGCGAACAAATTGCAGAAACGGGTTATAAATACCGCTATGTAGTTGGTTCGTTTTCAACAAAATCAGCAGCAGAGAAGTACAAAAATGAAGTGCAGAAAAAAGGGTTTCCAGATGCAATAGTTATTCCTAAAAAGAAGACGTAGGGTCTGCTGTAGGAATTAACTTTCAAATTCTAGAGGATTCTGAATCTCAATTTAAAGTTGAACCACGCTTTAGTGTTGAATTACGATTCGTTGTACTTGCTGACTATCCTCACCAGGAAAGCGCACAAAATAAACCCCACTTTCAAGTTGCTCCGTAGCTATTTCCACAAAATCATCCGTAATACTGCTCTTTTCAATGTGAATGAGCTGTCCGATAGAATTAATGACTTCAATTGTCACTTCATCCATTCTATTTCCATATATTCTAAATGACTGATCACTAGGATTCGGTGCCAGAATGAATTGGTCAGCAACAGACAACATCACGTTTTGTATACCGATTTCTTTTCTTGTACCGTCAAAATCTGTTTGTGATAAGCGGTAATAATTTAGGTTAATGATAGGTTTTTCATCTGTCAGGAAATAGTCCTTTTGAGTAGTAGAATTACCAGATCCATCTACCTGTGCAAAAAAATACCAGTTTTTAGCGTCTATGGATTTTTCAATTGTGAAATAATCATTATTGAGTTCGGTGGCAGTTTTCCACGTTAAATCAACTCTATTTTTGTCATTTAATTGTGCTTCAAATGCTATTAGTTCTATGGGTAGAGAAATCGCACAATTTGTGAGCGTAAAACTCAGTGGAGTCGTTTGACACATAATGTTATCTGTAACAGAAACCGTATACGTTCCATTACATAAGCTTCCGATGCTTTGCGTAGTTGCTCCATTGTCCCATAGATACGAATTAGTACCTGCACATGCAGCCGTTGGATTTACGGTAGCCGTACAGTTACAAAGTGGAGTACCACCGCCAGTAATTGTTTGGGTTGTTTGTCTGAATTTAGAAACTTTCACTTCTGGCCATTGTCCTATTCCACCTGCCCAAAGCAAATCATTTGTACTTGTCATTTGTAACGTACAGAAATTATCATGAGCTATTGAACCTTGACCACAATATGATCCCCATTTTAATACCCCGCCTTGAGTGAAACATGCGATATAATAGTTACTAAGAATAGGATTTGAATTATCAAATACCGTAGAAGAATATCCAGCATCACATTGCAATCCTGGTAATCCATCAATGGTGCCAGCAGAAAGCGAATTGGTAGTGGTTGGGAACGTTATAAACACATTTCCGCATGAATTTACTGCAACATTCGTTTGTTGATCTGCATAGACATCCAACTCTTCAGATCCTGTGCCTCCAATTAAAGTAGACCATTGAATATTGTCAGAAGCATTCAATTTTATCAAAAATATATCTAGAGGTCCGGCATCACTTGTTGCACTATTTGATGTGCCGTTTATCGTTAAATCAACATAAGCTCCTACCGGTTGACTTGGAAACGGAGCATGATTTACAATGAAATTTGTAGAATTTGTAACACCGGATATATACTTATGAGTACCTCTGATGACAATTGTCGAAACATAATCTCTTGTATTTCCACCCATATAAGTTGCCCAAAGTCTTGCCCCATTTGAGTTGAATTTTAAGATAAATCCATCAAGACCTCCATTGTGCGTATTGTCGTTCGGAAAGGCACCTGGTAAATTTACACAGGGAAAATTAGTGGATCGTGTGAGACCACCAATGTAAATATTATTTGAACCATCAATTGCCATGGCATGAGGTTGTTCGTTTACGCCTGCAGTTGTACCTCCATAATAAGTGCCCCATTCTTGCGCCCTAGCACTGCTAAATCGGGCAATAAAAATGTCATGATTTGTAGCATCTACATTCGTATTGAAGTTATAAGCACCCGCCAAATTGAGTAGTGGAAAACCTGCTCCTCGTCCATATCCAGCTACATATAGTTTATTATTGTTATCAAACGCAACTTGAGTCAATCGGTTAATCGGTGCCTCACCAAAAGATGTTCCCCAAGTCATTTGTCCTGAATAATTAAACGTCAACAATAAGCCAGCCTCCAGACCTGCAGTAAAGCTATTATCATTAAACGCACCTGCTAGATTCTGAAAAGTTAAAGCCGCAGAATTAGAGTTTGTATACCCAACAACTGCTATTGTGTTCGTCATATTACAAGCAATACCGGTTAATCGATCAACACCACCTGCACCATAATATGTTAACCATAAAAGTGCCCCACTCGAGCTAAGTTTCATAATATAGCCATCAGAATTACCTCCATGCGTTCCGTCATAATAAGCCCCGCCTCCTGGGTTTAATGTGGGTAAATTATTTGAATATGTTGCACCTACAACGTATAAATCATCATTCTGATCAACAATGCTTCCCAAAACATATTCTTCATCCGCAGTTGGCGTAAGGTTATAATTCCATGTCACGGAAGGATCAATAACTACTGTTTCATTTGGGTTATAATCTTCCAAAATAAAGCCAATTGTTGTTTTATAAAATGCATTGTTTAGGTTAGATTCTTCACGGATAGTGATTAACTCAAAACGAGTATTTATTTTAGCGTTTACATCTCCCAATAAATAAGAAACGGGTTTTTCCTCTTTAATACCACCTACTTGATTGGCCAGATTCAACGATCCATCTTTGGCAATAACAGCACTATTTTTAGCTAAATAATTTAGTTTTATATCATTAACGTTTGCACCTGGATGTACAACAAAGTCATATTTAAACCCAGTACTGGTGGAGTTGTAAATAACCCAGTCTACTCCGGGCAATACATTTTCCAATACCAGCTTTTCATACGTTTTAATAGCTGTGGATTGGCCACCAATGTACCAATTGTAGGAGTGTGATAGCATTTTTTCACAACGAATATTCTGTTGTTGGATATTGGAATTTTCCAAGTTTATATCAATTCGATTCCATGTAACCGATACCGAATCAAAAACACCATCAATTGAATCACCTGCGTTATTTTGTTTTTCATATTTCTGAAAAAAAAGCGAAATTCCCTGATTTGAAATGACAATTTTTGCCCCTTTTCCGAAAGAATAATAGAATACATCTTCATCTTTTAGTTGACCAATATTCTTTGAAAATCCAACATCCCTCGCATGGAGCATATTGTACTGATCCAGTTCGTTTGTTAGGGTATTTCTAAGACTCTTTTGTTCGTTTAAAAACGAGACTGGCTCTTGCCCAAATGCAGTTATATTCAGACAAGAATACAAACAACCAAACAAGGTGTAAATTGCTATTTTTCTCATAGTTTATCTTGTATTTGAAGAAATCAGTTCTTTTACAAATAAGTAAGAATTTCATGATTGTTTTTGTTACAGACACATTCGTGTAACTCACATCTGACAAATCTTAAACATTCTATTTTGTGCGTTGAATTTTCTGAATTCAGCGAGTGCTGTTGTCAATAAAATTCTAGAGCAAAGAAACTGTATCTAGCATCTACAGACTAAATTTTAAGGTGTTAATTAATGCTAATCGGAGCGAATCTATACTACATTTTTTGTTAATACAAATTACATAAACAGCTTTATATCAAGTTGTTTATATTGTTCGAGTGTTAATTATATCAGGTTTCGAATTCTTGCTCTTAGGCAGACGTATTTTTGGAGTTAATCCAGAAAAAGTTCCTGTAGATAATCATTCAGACTTTGCTCTTCATTGAGCTTGAGTTTCTGCTTAATTTTTGCTTTGTAGACGCGTATAGTACCTGGTGTCAAATCGGTTATCAAACTTATTTCCTTCGAACTCAAGGTCAGTTGGAAATAAGAACACAACTTACATTCCAATTTATTCAAAACCGGAAATTTAAGGTTGATCTTTTCAATTATATCTGCATTATCGAGTTCAACTGTGTTTAAAATTTCCAGATTCAATTTTTCCAGATTCATCAGGGCAATGATATTATTCTGTAATTCCCTAAAGATATCTTCCGCATCCTGATTCTTTTTTCCTTTTAATTCTTTCAGTTTTTTCAAAAAAGCTTTTTCAGTTTCAGTTTTTATAGTGAGGAAGATGGAAAGGTTTGCTACCATTTCTTTTTTTAACTTCAGTTCCTTTTCAACAATTATCCGTTTGGCATTTTCGATTTCAATTGTTTGCCTATTTGTCAATTCTATATTTTTCAGTTTCAGATTTCGTTGTTTGAGTAGGTATAACAATGAAAAACCAATGAGAATTGAAAAAAGAATGATCGTGTAATTGATTATTTTTTTCTGTTTTAATTCGTTATTAAAAAGGACCTCTTCATTTTTGAACTTGCTGTTAATGAAGTCAATTTTATTAGAATAGAAGGTACTGTTAATCTTATTTGTTTTTTTCTGGTCATCCTCTTTGATCTTCTGTTGCAATTCCATCATTTCTTCCAACACACTAAGAGTCCTATTTTTATCTCCAATTGTTTTATAATATTTAAGCAACAGTTCTTTGTAACTGAAAATAGCCACCGGATCTTTTTGATTTTTACCGTGGAAATGGATCATTTGGAGTAGCTTATTTAACTCATCGTCATCTGAATTTTCCAGATATATAGTTAGCAAATCATTAAAGGACTCATTTAAAAACGGAAGAAATAATTTTCTGGAGCTAAAATAATTGATCTCGTACCACAGATTTTCAATTGCCTGCTCCTTTTTCCCCAACTTAAGACAAGTTGACCCCAGATTTCCCTTTAAAAATGCAGTGTATTTTTGTTCCAACTGACCGGGATTTTTGACTAACAATGTGATTGCCTGCCGGAACAATTTTTCAGCATTCTGGAAATCTTTCATTACAAAATCACAGGCGGCAATATTAGATAAGACGGTTGCCTGAAAAAAGGGAGGGGAATTTTGATCAAGTTTGAATGCTTTATAAAAACTACTTTTCGCATTTATATAATCATTCATGTTTAATTGTAGTATCCCATTCTGATTATAAGTCAATTTTTCAAGTTCGATATTTTTCTTTTGCTTTAATAAGGCCAATACATTATTGATATACTGGAGAGCGTTTTCATTTGAGCCGTTTTGAATTAATAAACCAGCTAATCCGTAATTTGCGTAAGCTATAAGATTGACATGTTTTTTATCACACTTATTAATGATATAAAGCAGATTATTGATTTTTTGGTTCAAATGGAGCGGGTTTTCCTTACGTGCAGTTTCAAAAAATTTCAATAGCATTAATGCATCAACGCTTTTGTTTTTTTCGTATTCACTGCTCAATTCATTACAGATTTCGCTTATTTTTTTTTCGTTTTCTGCAATATGTGCCCCATCAATAGACAAGGTCATGGTTATATTAAGTTGATCCTCTATCTCTTTGAAATTAAATCCAAAAAGATTAAAGCTAAACAAAAACACACCTAAGGTTAAACTAAAATTGCGTTTAGTTGAAAGCTGAATTCCCATTAAAATTTTTTACTTAATCGACTAAAATTGGTCAAAAAAATAGATTTTTCTTGCATTCTGATTTTATTATTTCATTCTTCAAAAGCAATCCAAATCTCAAACAAAAATAAGGAGTGTATTTTAGTTGATAAAACACCTAATAACCAATAGAATATAGTTATATGAAAAGTTCAGAAAAAAACACTATTTCTAAAAAGTAGATGAAGTAAGAAATAACTATTAACCTCAGGTTACTACAATTTGATTCTACTTTTCTTAAAAGTAGCTAGTAAATAGGCATCTGAAAACAATATTCACTACAAAAAGAAGACATTACCATATTATATTAACTTTGTTGTCACAGGATCTATCGATTTTGACAAACCTTCTAAAAGTATGGCAACCGTTTTTGAAACCCGTTTAATTGGAAATATTGGAAAAGATGCCGTTGTAAAACGCATGGAAAGAGGTGTTATTGCCATTAATTTTCCGGTTGCTCACAATAAAAACTGGCGTGATAAACGAACAGGTGAAGCTCGTACAAAAACAACTTGGGTCAATTGTACCATTTGGAAAAAAGAAGGAGCTAATATGCGAATTTTAGATTTCCTGAAAAAAGGAGCATTGGTAGAACTGCTTGGTACGCCCTTTTCGAAATCTTTTTTGCAAGAAGATGGCACAACACGCTCTGAAATTCGACTCAATGTCTCCAAAACAAATATTCTTCGTCCCGCCAAATGCGATGGTGAAATGCCTTATGACATGGTTGATGACAACGATTTAGGTTGCGATGATGATGGATGTGATGGCGGAATTGACGATTTTACACTGTCTGAAGAAGATTTTTAATTCCTGAATCTCAATGGTGTAGCGATTCTTTGAAAATTCTTTTTTATTTTTTTTCGCTTAACATTTTTGAAATACAATTCTTTGGCTATATTTGCACCCGTCTAACACTAATTATTAGACATATAGATTCTTCCTTAGCTCAGTTGGTTAGAGCATCTGACTGTTAATCAGAGGGTCCTTGGTTCGAGCCCAAGAGGAAGAGCGAAAAGATCAGCAAAATTGCTGATCTTTTTTTGTTTTATAGATGTTCACAGTTTATATACTTCATTCAAACAAGTTAAATCGCTTTTACACAGGATTTACAACAAATCTTGAGTTACGTTTGCATTTGCATGAAAATGCAGAAGCGCGGAAATTTACCGCTAAAGCCGATGATTGGATACTTTTTCTTGAAATATCGTGTGAATCAAAATCGCAAGGTTTAGCAATTGAAAAACACATTAAGAAAATGAAAAGCCGGGTTTACATTGAAAATTTGATCAAATACCCTGAAATCATCGAAAAACTCAGGATAAAATATTCTTAATTGGGACTGTTAATCAGACTCCGAAAGCTTTCGGAGTTGGTTCGAGCCCAAGAGGAAGAGCCCTAGCGTGATAAGAGAAATTTTATTACGCTTTTTTATGCAATAAACTATTGGTTTCAAGGTGTTTAAGTGTTCAAAAAAGCGGTTCGATATAAAAGATTAGTTGAAACGGTTTTTGAAGAATTCCATGGAATTGTTACAAAGAATAGTTCTTTAGGCTACTAAATAGGCATTATAAATAGATTGTCTGGGTTGGTTCGAGCACAAGAACCCTTTTCTATAACTGACTATGTGGTTCGATGTAGCTTTAATAATTATCCATACATTTAGGGAGTTTTTAGAAAGTGTTCAAAAGATATTCCATATTATTTTCTTTGTTTCTGGCATACGGAATTGTGCTGGCACACAACATTGTGCCTCATCAGCACAGCGAAGAGGAACACAATCAATTACAAGAGTCCTTTATCTCCATTCACGAAGAGCATCACGATCATGACCACGAAGATCATCAGGATGAAGAACATTCACACGAATTACAGCAAAACGATCACCAACACAATGGTGATCTTGTTCATGCATTAGCTCACTTTGTTCATTCGGATATTACTTTTAACATTAAATCGTCCACTGCTCAACTTAGTGTAACATACAGTGACGATTATTTGGATATTCATCGTTATTCATTTTCTTTCGAGAAGGTTGTTGTTCCAAAAATCTTACGGGGGCATTATTTCCCCGCCTGGAATTCAAATTATTTGGGCTGTTGCCCTTCATCTCGCTCGTTAAGAGCCCCTCCAGTATTAGCTTAATTTCAGGATTTATTCCTGTCTATTGACCTGTCTTGTTCTAATGACAGGTATTCGTGTTTTATTCATCAACACAACACAATATGAAATTTAAGTTAATGGCAATCTGTTGTACCTTGTTTATGGCAACCAGTTGTAATAATGGAGAGAATCCTGAAAACGAAACAAATGAGCTGGAACCACTGGCTTATACATTATATACCGACAAAACTGAATTGTTTGTAGAATTCAAACCGCTTGTGGTAGGAACGGAAAGCCGTTTCGCCGCGCATTTCACTACATTGGGTGAATCATTCAAAGCCGTTGGAGAAGGAACGATAACACTTTCTTTAGTCGGACCAAATGGTAAGCAATCGATTACCGCCACCAAACCCGAAATTCCTGGAATTTTCAGATTGCGAATGACACCGAAAAAAGCGGGGGTATACACCTTGATTTTTACAATTAAGACACCACAGTATCAGGATCGCATTGTAATTAAGAATGTAAAAGTATATGCGAATCAACAAGCCGCTCTTGCAGATCATAAAGATGCAGAATCTGCGGGTGGTGATCTCACCTATTTGAAAGAACAGGCTTGGAAAACGGATTTCGCAAATATGGAAGTTCGCAAACAAACCTTTTATGAAGTGATTCATACAAGTGGTCAAATAATGCCAGCACCAGGCGACGAAGTAATTATTACTGCAAAATCCAGTGGGATTGTTTTCTTCAACGGATCAAATGCAATTGTGGGTTCTGCCGTATCTCAAGGGCAGCAATTACTGACAATTTCAGGAAAAGGACTCACAGAAAACAACATCAATACAAAAATTGTAGAAGCTCGGTCAAACTTAGAGAAAGCACAGGCAGATTATGATCGTGATTCCGATCTTGTGAAGGACAATGTGGTTTCTCAAAAAAGCTATCTGGAAACAAAAA
>JAYSRF010000087.1:0-4530 GCA_043721195.1 Fluviicola sp.
TTGCACTTCAGCCCGCCTGACGCAAAACCAATGTTAGCGGTAGTTAAAATTTCCAACAAGTTATTTTGTTTTGCTCATCGTATTTATAGGTTATGAATAATTTTTGCTCGTCAAAAAGTTGGGCAACTCTATCTTTTTCGTTCAATGCTATCTCTTCTACAACTTGTTTATTTAGTATTGAATAAATCCAAATTCTATTATTTTGAATTAAATATAACGTTTCATCGTTATCAGAAACAATGAATTTGTCAAATTGAAAATCCAATCTAATCTCTACTTTTTTCGTTAAGTCTGCCTTATCATAAATATCAATCTGATTTATTGGCTCAATTTTTTCGTGAGTGTTTGAAGTAGCTTTAATTACCTTTCCCAAATGAAGATAAAATTTGTTTGCGTTACTTTTATGTGCTTTATAAAAAATTTCCGTCTTTAGGATTTCATTTAGTTTGTCAGTCTGTAAATCATATTGTTGTACGCTTCCAATTCTTGCACAAAAAATCAAATATGTATTGTCGCTTTCTTTAAAAATTCCTCTACAAGTTTTTAACTTTTTCTTCGTTCCTTTTTCGCTGTTATAATTGTAAACAAAAAGAAAATCTGCATTGAAGTTCATCACTAAAAGTATGTCCTTGTCATTTGATGAAATGTAGTCGCTGTATTTTTGGATACCTTTCTCAAATTTTTTGATAATTGAAAAGTCCGTTCTGTTAATTTGAAATATTTTATTGTCCGAAACAGCAAAAATATTTGTCTTGTCGGAGTTGAAATATAAACAACGTACAGAGTTTTTTATTGAAACTGCCTTGAGTTCTTTTCCATTGTCAAATGAAAGTTGTCTTAATTTCATTGAAGGATACGAAGAACCCCAACCATCCGAAATGTAAAATTTTGTATTGTCAAATGGGTCTATAATTGGTGTTAGGCTGCCAAAAATTCCATTTTTTAATTCTGTTATCCAAATTTCTGTTGGTTTCATTACGTGTTGTGGATTAATTACCGCTAACTTATATATACACAATACAATTCCCTTTTTCATTTCGCTTATCACCCCACTTTGAAATGGCTAAGCGATAAAAATGGTTCGTGTTATTTTTAAAATAAATCATCAAAAGGACTTTTTATGTATTCAATGCTTTTTGTACTAACTTGTGTGTGCGTGAATTTCGGCTGTTTTAATTCTTTTATGACATCATAACTTCTGAACATCAAAACATATCTTTTCCATTCTCCATAATGTGATGCATAGCTGTGAAGTAAACAATGTAAACTAACAAGCTTTTTAATTGTAGCTAAGCTAAGACTTTTTTTGGATAACAGTTCGACTGCTAACAGCATAGAGAAATCTGTAAGAAACTAAAACGTGCTTTCTTTCAAAATTGGAATGAAGAACTTCCATATTGAATTCCTCCACCAATCTCTCCTTGCTGCTTTTCACGATTGTTCGTACTATTGTTCCCATGGTTTTTGCCTACCGTTTACTCAACATGCGTCAGTGGTTGAAAAATGTACTGATTCTTGTTCCTGCTTTTTTTGCTGGGGTGACTTGGAACAAATCATTGGTTGGGGAATTAATCATCGCATTTTTCGCTTTTTCACTGGTTACATCGGCTGTTTATTTAATGAATGATGTGCGCGATAGAGTAACCGATGCCGTTCATCCAACAAAACAAAAACGATTGATCGCAGCTGGAAAAATAACGGTTCTTCAAGTAGTGTTCGTAATAAGCGCTCTACTCCTACTTGCGGTACTTCTCTTGTTTCAATTACTACTGGAAATTTCTTATTATGTAGCTGCTTATTTGCTGATTAATAGTGCTTATTCGTTCTATTTAAAACAAATTGCTTTTGTGGATTTAGTTGTATTGATGAGTGGTTATTGGATTCGCTTGTTCATTGGCGGAGCAATCGCGGTTGTACCGTTGAGTAACTGGTTATTGGCGTTGGTGAGTTTATTAGCTCTCTACCTGATTCTCATCAAACGCAGAAGTGATGTACGTTTGTTTGTGGAAAATGGAAACGTACAACGCAAGTCTGTTTTCATCTACCAAAAAATGCCTTTTTCAATCGTTTTTAGCGCGCTTATTGCGAGTATGATTGCGCTTTACGCCTGCTATATTCTGATCGTTTTTGGTTGGTCGCATGCACATTACCTGGAAATAATGGCAACGATCCCACTCTTTGCTAGTATATTACTTCGATTTCACATAAAGATGCAACGTTTTCCGCATACTGATCCGCTCAAATTATTGATGACGGATCCACTCATTGTTTCCACTGTTCTCATTTCGTTCTTGTTGTTTATTTTAACTCTTTATTATTGACATGAACGTAACCAACTGGAATAGAAATCCTGTCATCCACGATGCGTCGTTGGTCGATTTTACGGTTGGCAAAAATCCTTCTAATGGTTGCATTCGCGGAAACGGTCGCAGTTATGGAGATGCATCCTTGGATCAATCAATGATTTCGATGCTTTCTTATACGAAGAAATTAAGCATTGAAAACGAAATCCTGACGGTTAGTAGCGGTTTCACCTTGGAAACGGTGCTGAATTGTTGCATTCAAAACGGTTGTCTTTTTCCTGTGATTCCCGGAACTCGACATGTAAGCATTGGCGGAATGGTAGCAGCTGATGTGCATGGGAAAAATCATGAAACGCACGGAACGATCGGAAGGTGGATTCGGAAAATTACACTTCAATTGGCGGATCAACAAATCATCTCCTGTTCTACAACTGAAAACAGGACTTTGTTTTCTGCTACAATTGGCGGCATGGGATTAACAGGAATCATTCTCGAAGTGGAAATTCAGTTAGAAAAATTGATCGGAACGCAACTGACTCAAACAAGTACTTCTTGTACATCCATGGCAGATTTATTCAACCAATTGGATCAATCGAAGAGTGCGTTTAAATTAGGTTGGTGCGATTTGTTGAATCATCGAACACCGTGGTTAACTGAAACTGATTTCATTCCTTCCAACACCGCTGATCCTGATTTCCAGTTGAAAAAACATGTTATTTCCATTCCGAATTTACCATGGTCTGTTATGCGTCAAATGATCTTAAAATGGTACAATAGACGGCATGAAAAACAATTAAAACGCAATCCAAAACAGTCAATCGAACTGGATGCTTGTTTTTTTCCACTCGATCGCATTCACCACTGGAATCGATTGTTTGGGAAAGCTGGATTCTATCAGTATCAATGTGTTTTACCACACGAAAATTGTGCCCAAGTCGTTCAATTATTGCTGGATAAAATTCAATCTAGTTCGTTCAAACCTTGGTTAACGGTGATCAAAAAGCATGGAGATTTACCATCACCAGGAATGCTTTCTTTTCCAATTCACGGTTTTTCATTCGCGTTCGATTTCCCGAATCAAAGAGGAATCATTGACTTTTTTCATGAATTAGATGAACTTGTAACGGAGACTGGAGGTCGCATTTACCTTGCAAAAGATGCCGTTTTACAGGAACACCATTTTAGTCAAATGTATCCAACTTCTGTGGAGTTCAAATCAATCATTCATACGGTAAATCGTGGTCATTTTACTTCCTTATTAGCGAAACGCTTACTTTTAGTCTCAGAATGAAACAACGAATTATCATAATAGGCGCCAATTCTGATATTGGGATGGCATGTGCAACTGAGTTTTTGAATTTAGGTCACGCTGTAACATTGGCAGGACATCAACCTGAAAAGTTTCCTGAAAACCCCGCTTTTAAACACCTGTTTTTGGATGTCACCCAATTCGATCCACGTTCATTGAATTTCTTGGATTATGATTGTGTGCTATACATAGCAGGAAAACTAAAAACGGATGAAACCGAACTCGTTTCGGAAGAAAATACAGCAGTGCTTGATGTGAATTTCACTTCCGCTGTCACCCTATTAACACATGTTGCCAATCAATTCAAAGAACGCAAGTCGGGAACCATTGTTGGAATCAGTTCTGTAGCCGCTTTGCGTGGAAAACAATCTACCATCATTTACAGTGCTGCAAAAGCTGGATTTGACACTTTTTTAAGCGGATTACGCAATCATTTGTTCTTGTATAATGTGCGAGTACTGACCATTAGACCAGGATTTGTGGCCACCAAAATGACGCAACACCTTCCCTTGCCCAAACTGCTAACTGCAACAAAAACAAGTGTTGCACACACCATTGTGAAACATACGTTGCATGGAAAACGCTCCATTGTGTTCACAAAACCGATTTGGCGACCAGTCATGTACATCATTCGTCGGATTCCAGAATTCATCTTTAAGCGACTGAAATTATGAAGCGATTGGTGATTTTCGATTTTGATGGAACGTTGTATAAAGGAGATTCCATGCGCGATTTCGCCCGGTTCCTCAATGCACCTCGTTACTACCTTTCACTCGGAATCATTGCGCCACTTTACCTTTTTTCGTTGGTTGGATTGGTCCCGAAATCAGCTGTCAAATCACAATTTGTTGCTTTTCATTTCAAGCATAAATCGAAAACCGAATTACAGCAACAAGGCAAGTTGTTTTTCACGAAATT
>JAYSRF010000088.1:0-38103 GCA_043721195.1 Fluviicola sp.
GTCGCTTTTTGGTTACCAATAGTCGAAACAGTTTCTTTGCTCATGTTTTTACCACAAGCACTACCGGCACCGTGAGCTGGATATACAATTACGTCATCAGGCAAAGTCATTATTTTTGTTCGTAGCGAATTATATAAGATTGCGGCTAATTGTTCTTGTGTCATGTGAGCCGCTTTTTGGGCTAAATCAGGTCTTCCCACATCACCAATAAATAAGGTGTCACCTGTGAACAGTGCTGTTTCTTTTCCATCCTCGTCCGACAGTAAAAAACAACTGCTTTCCATGGTGTGTCCTGGTGTGTGGATCACTTTTATGGTTGCATTTCCCAATTGGAAAATCTGACCATCAGTTGCAATTGTTGCATCAAATCCCGTTTGCATCGTTGTAGGTCCATAGATAATTGGAGCACCTGTTTTCTTTGCTAAATCAATGTGCCCAGAGACAAAATCTGCATGAAAATGGGTTTCGAAAATATACGTTATAGTTGCGTTTCTAAGATTTGCCAAATCGATGTATTGTTGTACTTCACGCAAAGGATCAATAATGGCAGCTTTTCCATTGCTCTCTATGTAGTAAGCTCCTTGAGCTAAACAATTGGTGTAAAGTTGTTCTATTTTCATAATACGGTGTTTTTTTGACTACTAGTTGTTTCTTTTACATCACAAAAGTAGGGGAGTGTAAGGCTGTTATAAGTGACCTATATCACAGATCGTTTTGTTTAAATCAATTATCATTTCTAAACCATTCTGCATACGAAGTCGGTGTTTCATCTAAACGCACAGCAACAAGTGAAATGGTTGTTGGTAAATGAGGTTCGATTCGATCTTTAATATCCAACACCAAGTTTTCACAACTGGGTTGATAATCCGTTAGAAGAAGGTTCTTCCGTTCTACTTCCCCTGTTAATTGCACAGCATAATTCGATTCTTTTGCAAGAACCAATGCGTGATCAAAAACACGAATCACGTGTGTTTCTACAAGCTGCTTAAAGTCCGTGAAGTCAATCACCATTCCGGTCTTCGGATTTCCTGTTTGGTTGATCACATGTCCCAAAAGCGTGACAGAAAGTTGATAGGTATGACCATGAATGTGTTTACACGGACCGTCGTGTCCTTCCAATGCATGCGCCATATCAAAGGTGAATTTCTTGGTGACGCGAATGGTATCAATTGATTTCATAAAACCCAATTAGATTGTTGGACTTTCAGCAATTCCCCATTGATTTAATTCTTCCTCGCTCCATACTTCTGGGAAGAAAATACGCCGTTGGTACTTTGGTAACATGTACTTTCTCCAGTCACTTCCGCCAGTTGCCTCTGTTGTTTTTCCATCTGCATTCAAGTATTTTTCAGCAGCATGGTAATGTGCCATAACCCAGGAGATATTCACCGTGTAATCATAATGACGTAATGCCTTGATCAATTCAGGGTTAGTGCGTTCCTGTTCAGGAAGTGATCGGTAAGAAGCGTACAGATTCGTTGTATTGTAGTGTTCCATCCGGCGAAGAAATTCCGCTTTGTATTTTTTATCAAAAAGTTTGATCAAGGTGTTTTTCTTACCTGTTGCATGATCTTTTCCAGCTGCTTGCCAATACAAATGCTCGTAGGCATGTTCATAAGGCGTATTGCGATCAATGGTCGCTCTGAATCGGTAATCAATCAAGTTGATTAAATCAGTTGAGATAAATTCAATGAAACGGTATTGTGCACTTTGAAATCCGCTAGCTGGAGTAAGAGTATTTCTGAATTTCAAGTATTGGTCAGGTGACATTCCATCTTGCATAATGGAAAAGGAAGAAGATAACATGTCAAAATAACGACTGATGCGATTGAGCTTTTCTGCGAACAGATCTCCTGTGATTGCTGGGTTTTCTGACACTTGTTCCGCTTCCCAAAGAATCATTTTAAAAATAATTTCATTGAGTTGATGGTACATAATGAAGACCATTTCATCTGGCAAAGTGGTGCGTTGGATTTGCAAATTCAATAAAGCATCGGTTTGAATGTAATCCCAATAGGTAATGGGTTTCGCCCAAATTAAGCCTTCTAAATGCGTTTCTGGATTTTGGTCGATGGACTTGAATTTCTCTTCAATGCGATTTACCAAAGATTCTGTCGTAGCGTTCATGTTTTCTTTTTGCCAAAGTTAACGGGAGTAAACGGCTTAAAATCTGATCTACATCAGCTTTTTTGAAAAAACGAACATTTCGTGTTAAAATTACAACAAGAGGATTATTGTTGAAATACCACTTTATCTTAGATATTTCTGTACTACCACAATAGAAATTCATGATCAGTTTAACCACATAGGACACATAGTAAACATAGAATGCACTATGTGTCCTATGTAGTTAACTTCAAGTAAACCCAATCAACTCCAACAGAAATTCCTGCTCCAAGCCCTCGAACAACATCTCTTCCTGGAGAATACTCCGTTCGAATGACCTCAACAGAGTGTTGTCCATACAAATCAGTTGTTTCACGAATCAAGGATGTTTTTGTTGGAAACAGATTCATGTCAATTCGCGGATCTTTTCCAATTTGTATCAAGTAGACTATTGTTTATTTAGTTATTGTTTAATAAAATTTAATATCAAATAAATAATATTAATTTATTTGTTATATTTGTCAACTAAATTGAATGATTGTGAAACAAAAGCTTCCTGTATCTTGTCCCAGTTGTGAATCTCCTTTAAGTGTGAGTCAATTGAGTTGTACTACCTGTCAAACGGTTGTTTCAGGGAATTATGTCTTGCCTTTTCTTTTACAATTGACACAAGAAGAACAATTGTTTGTTTTTCAATTCGTGTTAACAAGTGGTAGTTTGAAAGAAATGGCAGCACAAATGGGAAATAGTTACCCAACGGTTCGCAATAAATTGGACGACATCATTGAAAAAATAAAACACTTAAAAAGTATTCAAGCATGAAAACACTACTCTTTAAACCCTTTGAACGGTATTCTGAAACCGTTTTATTGGTCGTTGGCTTGCTTATGCTTGGTGTTGGGATACTTGTAGGGACCATTTTTAATGCACGATTTGATGGTGTATTGGACTTACATTTTTCAACTGCATTATCCATACGTCAAACGACCATTGATTTGTTGATTGATGTATTGACCCTTTTTCTTTTCCTCTTCATTGCCGCTAAATTGGTGAATCGAAAAACCCGTGTTGTCGATGTATTCGCTGTAGTAATCATTGCGCGGATTCCTTTTTCCTTTGCAGTATTGATCAATATGACAGGTTTTTTCTCGCTAATTGGAAAGCATTTTGATGATCCAGCCATGATTCAAAAAGGCATGTTGGGACTGACAAGTCTAGAGTTAACTGGATTGATCGTTTCTGCTGTCGTTATTTTACTTTTAGTAATATGGTCTGTTGCGTTGCTTTACAATGGCTACAAAATTGCATCAAATGCGAAAAGTGCAAGATCCATTGTGTTTTTTATCGTAGCGCTTTTACTCGCTGAGATTGCTTCTAAAATACTCATTCATTTTTTTAATCATTCATCCTTTTAATCTATTTATCATGAAAGTACTCCTTGGAATTATTGTTGTTGTATTCTCAATAAACTTGGCCAAAGCTCAAGCAATTACGGGTGATTGGAATGGGCTTTTGTCTACAAGTGGCGTTAATTTGCGCTTGGTATTTCACATTACTAAAACGTCAACTGGTTACACTTCAACGATGGATAGTCCAGATCAAGGTGCAACTGGGATTCCGGTTACGACAACTGTAGTTGAAGGAAATCAATTGACATTGGAAATCACGTCTGCAAAAATCAAGTATACAGGAACTCTCAATGAAGATCAAACGATTGACGGGGTTTTTACTCAAAATGGTCAACCAATCGAGTTGAAATTGAGCAGAACAACTCTTGAAAAAGTGGAAGTGAAGCGTCCACAAAAACCCATTGCACCAGTTCCTTATTATTCAGAAGAAGTGAAATTCAACAATGAAACAGACTCGATTCAACTTGCTGGAACACTTACTTTACCATCAAAAAAAGGAAAATTCCCAGTCGTTGTATTGATATCTGGAAGTGGCCCACAAAATAGAAATGAAGAGATTTTAGGTCATGAACCATTTTTGGTGATTGCTGATCATTTAACTCGAAATGGCATTGGCGTACTACGATTTGATGACCGTGGTGTGGGAGAATCGAAGGGTGATTTTGCTCAAGGAACAACGGAAGATTTTGCAACCGATGTAGAAGCTGCAATTGCTTATTTGAAAACGCGCAATGATGTTGATAAAAAACAAGTAGGATTAATTGGCCACAGCGAGGGAGGAATCATTGCACCCATTGTTGCGAGTCGCAATTCGGATATTGCTTTTATTGTATTACTTGCTGGAACGGGAATTCGTGGCGCTGAATTATTGTTGTTGCAACAAGAGTTAATTGGTCGGTCTGAGGGTGCATCGGAAGAGGCATTGATTCAGAACAAACGACTTTATGGAAATGCGTTCGAGTTGTTGTTGTCGGAGAATCCAATAGGTCTTGTCGATAAACAATTGCGCGCTTTTTTGCTCAAAGAATTAAATGCATTACCTGATTCCCTAAAAGCTCCAGATACGGAACAGCAAGTCAATCAATTGGTGTCGACCTTAACTAGTCCATGGATGCGCTATTTTGTTCGTTTTGATCCTGCAACTGCTTTAACATTGGTGAAATGTCCTGTTTTGGCGATGAATGGAAGTAAAGATTTACAAGTTCCTGCTACGGTCAATTTAACAGCGATTGAAAACGCGTTAAAAGCTGGTGGAAATAAAGCAGTGACGATCGAAGAATTAGAAGGACTCAACCATTTGTTTCAGGAATGTACAACGGGTTCACCGAATGAGTATTCAGTAATTGAGGAAACATTTTCACCGAAGGCACTGGCTATTTTAACGAAATGGATTCAGGAACAGGTTCGATGAATTCATAAAAAACGTACGTTAATTAAAAGGGAACACCACAGAAATGAGGTGTTCCCTTTTTTTGTTTTATGCTTTTTCAAAATGCCTTATTCTTCGTTGCTTAAGAGTTTTGATCCAATTTATAATTGAACAGAGGTTATTAAGGCTCCAATTGAATTTCAATTACAACTGAGGTCTCATCCTTTATCAAATCCAAACCAAAATATTTTCGAGAATCTATTTATTCAATTGGCTTTTCAAATCAAAAATTTCTTGTTCTAGTATCTCAATGTATTTTCGTTGAGATTCCAAAATATGTTCAGGAATAGAATAAATATGGTTTGTTCCTAAATAGTTACCAACGGCATTATCTTTAAAGACAAAATGGTGAACTTCTTCTGGTTCATAAATATCTTCGATAGGCACACCCAAAATGACTGCTAATTTTTGCCATTCATCTTCTCTTATTTTGACAGAACCTTTTTCCTTTCTATTATAGGTAGAAACATCTATACACATTTTATCCGCCATAAATTGTTGAGAAAACGAGTGTTTCGTTCGAATTTGAACTAATTTTTCTTTTACCATAATTGAAAGACACTTGGATTTATTGCACAAAAATGCAATAAAATTGAAAAACAAAAGTATGATGAATATAATATCTTTTATATATTTTCGTTTTCAAAGTTAACGTTAGCTATTCATGATAATCGCGATATTCATGAGAAAACCGCTATTCTACGGTGGTAAGTGTAGGGATAAATCAAACAAAATAAACTTTTATGGAATCAATAAAAAGTAGCAAATTTTCTAATTTGCAGAAGTACAAGCTAAATTCATTAACAAGTATTAATGGAGGAGCATACAAAACAAGTAGCCAATCTGATAATGGTATTGTAAGCACTGATACTGGATACATTTTTGTTAAGAATAATCCAACAAATATTAATGCAGATGGTACACCTCATCATCAGTCAGATGGTTCTTGGGCAGATGGTCATGTTTATAATGGCTAAATTATTTAACGGGGCATTTGAATTTTCAAATGCCCCGTTCATAAATCAAAAAAACAATGAGAAATATAATTGCGATTATCTTTGTGATGTTTGTCTTAAAAACATTTTCACAAGTAGATTATTTTAAATACCAGTTTTTTATCTCGAAGGCAAAAAGTGAATTTCGAATTTATGATGGAAAGAATGACGATTCTTTGATTTGCTCTGATTTATTAAGAAAACTATATTATGATAGTGCATTTCAATTTGTAAATTATATTCATACACAAGACTTAGTGACTAGTGCAAGATTGAACGTAATTATCGGTGCTTTTGATAAAAGTGAAGAAAAGATACTACAAGCACTAAAACAAGGATACTCGTTTAAAAAAATAAAAAAAGATAATAGTATTTATCAAAAATTACCTAAAAACTATCGGAAATCAATCCGCAAAAAAAAACATAAAGCAGAAATACAATTTATCCCTAACAAAAAAATCAGAAGAAAATTAATATCATTGATATTCAAAGATCAAATTTTCAGAAATCATGTTGATACAAGAAAACGTGATAGTCTTAGTGTTATTCGATTGAACAAAATTATTGTCCTAAACGACAATTCGTTCCCAAAAGTACAACAGGTTGGCGATGGTGTTTATGATGCTTTTGTTCAAGTGGTTATCAATCATCTGACTATGTATAAGTCAAATTTAACTTATTCAGATTCACTAATTGATTTATTCAAAAAGGGACACGCAAATAATCTAAATAACATTTTGTGGAATTTAGATCGATTAAGTTCTGTAAATGGCTACAAGATTAAATATAATGGCAACTATTTTTACTTCGATAATGATTCAATAGCATACTACAACAAAAATAATCAGTTTCGACAGTCTTTTGGAACAATCACGAAAATGGATATGAAAACGTATCGAATATTCCTAATACCTGTTAATGAAATTGAGCAAACCAATATGATAAGAGAAAAATTAGGTCTATTACCTTTAGGTACTAGTACCACTCTAATATATGATGAATCTGAATTTAAAATCTTATTTGGAGACTTTAGTAGCCCTTCAAAAACTCCTTTGAAATAATGGTTCTTATAATTACAGAGGAGGTTGACGTTAGTACGTTTGAAGTAATTGACTGGCTCATTCAATTGGAGAAATCATACACGATAATTACTAAAAAAAGCAAAGTTCAAATTCTTGACATTAAAATATCTAACAGTGAATTGTATTTTACTTTGTGCGTTGATCAACAGGAATTCAACTTTTTAGAGATCACTTCATATTGGCATAGACGATCCAATATTGGGGATTCTTATTATTCGGGGAATTTTGAAAAACATTCAAATGAATTACTTAATGTCTTATCGGAATTTCTGAAAATAGAAGAAAAAACAATATTGGAAATGGCTTATTCTTCACTGGAATCAATTAAAAGTATAGGGGGAATTAACAAAGTCGAAATCAATAAACTTACGGCACTTATCAAGGCTAAAGAAGTTGGTCTAAAAATTCCAGAGACATTAATTACCCGAAATAAGAAAGTCGTTAAAACACATTTTAAAGACAATGAAATAATAAGTAAAGGAATCCAGAGTTCACCAATTGTTTTTACTGAAAAGTACAATCTTCAATCATTTACAGAAAGCATAATTATTGAAGATTTGAGTGACGTTTTCCATCCATCATTATTCCAGAGTAACATTCAAAAAAAACATGAGATTCGATCATTCTTCGTAAATAATGAAATTTATTCGATGGTAATTTTATCACAAAAAGATGAAATGACAAAAACAGATTTCCGACAATACAATAAAAAAAATCCAAATCGAATGATGCCATATAAATTACCAGATTCTATTGAAGATAAGATCAGAAAGTTTATGAATCTAGTTGAATTAAATACAGGTTCAATAGATTTGATTAAAACCAAGGATAATGAATATGTTTTTCTTGAAGTGAATCCTGTCGGACAATATCAATTTGTTTCCTACTATTGTAACTACCATCTAAATAAAAAAATCGCTTTAAATTTAATTTAGCTTATGAAAGTTTCTGACGTAGAAGATATTAATATTTTATTATCGCAAAATTCCGAGTTATTACCTGCCAATTTCAGATTTTACACCATTCGTAATAATACAGACAAACCTAAATCAGATTTTAAAATCTTTGTTAAATCAACTATTTACAAGTCAACAAAGGTTTATCCATTTTCGCCTAACAAGCCTATCTCCAAGTTGTTTTCATTAAAATCAATTGAATGAAAGAGAATTTTTTTATTGTATCAAAAGACTGTTTAATTGTTAATGGATATTCTCGAAGTATCGTATATGACCTTACTCGTCAAGACTATCATTATATTCCAAATTCTCTTTCGAAGATTGTTCAAAACAATATAGTTGATTTTAATGCAGAACTTCAAAAAATATCTGATGAGTTAAAACCCGTTTTTATTGAAAACATTCAAATTCTTGACGAATTAGATCTCTTAATATGGGATTCCGAACATGAGAATTTAACCTGCTTTCAAAATATTGATTTTATTTATGATACCCCAAATAAAATCACAAACTTAATTTTTGAAGAAAGCCCTCAAAACCTTTTATCACAAAGTCTAATTAGCCAATTAAATTCTATTGATTGCCAGCATATAGAAATCCGTTGTTTTAATAAAGATTCTTTATCATTAATCCCTGATTTCTTTGAAAACACGAGAGTGTTAAGCGTTGATATTGTTACTGACTTAAAGACATTAAATGAATCTGAAATAGACAACTTTTTAAACAGTGACCCTAGGATTAGAAAACTCATATTGTTTCAATCCGAGAAGTATAAACACATTCATTTTGAGAAAACTGGAGCAGACATTGTTTTTATTCCAAAAAAATATAACAAGGACAATTCTGATTGCGGAACAATTTGCACTTCCCTTTTTTCAATTGATGTATTATTAGTTACAGAATCATTGAATTGTAATACCTGTCTAAATAAAAAGATGTCAATCGGATTAAATGGGGAGGTAAAAAACTGTCCTTCAATGCCTGACGTATACGGTAATATCAATTCAAATTCACTATCTCAAATTGCAAATAATAATGATTTTAAGAAATTTTGGAAAATTAAAAAAGATGACATTCAAGTTTGTAAGGACTGTGAATTCAGACACATGTGTACTGATTGCAGGGCATATAGAGACTCTGAAAACATTTACTCACACCCTTTAAAGTGTAATTATAATCCTTATATTGCTAAATGGTCAGATGAAGAAGGCTATCGTACATTATCTGAATGTGGAATAATTTCCAATGAAAATGGATTTTCAATTGACCACGATAAAATAGCAATCATCAATAATGAGCTTTGGGAAGAATGAAGCGTTTTCCCTTCTACCAACAACCAGATACGATGGACTGTGGTCCAACTTGCTTGCGCATGATCGCAAAGTATCATGGGCGTTCCATATCATTAGAGAAATTGCGCAGGTTATCTGAAACCACGCGTTCAGGAAGTAGTTTGCAAGGCATCAGTTCTGCTGCTGAGGCGATCGGTTTTCGCACGTTGGGAGTAAAAGTGAATTTTGCTAATTTACTTGAAAACGCTCCGCTTCCGTGTATTTGCTTTTGGAATGAAAAACATTTTGTTGTTGTTTATAAAGTGAAAAACAACTCCGTATATATTGCTGATCCAGCACATGGATTGTTGGTGTATTCGAAAAAGGAGTTCATCGAAAATTGGATCGGAAAACAAGCTACTGAAACAACAGAAGAAGGGATCGCCTTGTTGCTCGAACCAACACCTAGTTTAGGCATTGATGAGGTAGATGATAAACAATCCAAACAAGGTTTTTCATTTCTCTTTCGTTACCTCAAAGGATACCGAAAGTTGATGCTTCAATTGGGGTTTGGACTGCTAGGTGTGAGTATCCTTCAATTGATTTTCCCTTTCCTCACACAAAGTGTTGTCGATATTGGTATTCAGAACAAAGACATCCATTTTCTCTACTTGGTGTTAATTGGTCAGTTGTTTGTCTTTCTTGGACGAACCATGATTGAAGTGGTGCGTGGTTGGATTCTTTTGCACTTGAGCACACGCATCAATATTTCATTGGTTTCCGATTTTTTAATCAAGCTCATGAAATTACCGCTTTCATTTTTCGATATTAAAATGACTGGAGACCTCATGCAACGCATTGGAGATCACGCGCGAATTGAGCATTTATTGACCAATCAATCATTGAACGTACTCTTTTCAGTGATCAATTTTTTTGTTTTTGGTATTGTACTCGCAATTTATAGCATTCCCGTTTTTCTCATATTTCTGGTTGGAACAACCGTGTATTTTTTCTGGGTGAGTTTCTTTCTTAAAAAACGAAAAGACCTCGATCACAAGCGTTTTTCACAGATGAGTGATGAACGAACAAAGATCATGGAGTTAATTGCTGGAATGCAAGAAATCAAACTGCACAATGCAGAACGTCAGAAAAGATGGGGTTGGGAATTCATTCAAGTACGCTTATTTAAATTGCAAATCAGTAGTTTGAAACTCGAACAGTTGCAAAGCAACGGAGCCTCATTTATCAATGAATTTAAAAACATCATTATCAGTTTTTTTACTGCGAAATTGGTTATTGATGGAGAACTTACACTCGGTATGATGCTTTCAGTATCCTATATTATTGGACAACTGAATGCACCTATTTCTCAGTTTTTAGGTTTTATCTATTCCTTGCAAGATGCGCGTATATCATTGGAAAGACTGGCTGAAATCCACAACAAAGAAGACGAAGAACCCGCTGATCATAATCGGTTAACTGACCTTCCTGAAAACAAAGCGATTCGAATGGAAAATGTGTCGTTTCGCTATACTGGATCAGATCACGTGATTTTGAAAAACATTGATCTTGAAATTCCTGCCAACAAACTTACCGCAATTGTTGGGGCAAGCGGAAGCGGTAAAACAACGCTCATGAAATTGTTACTTCGATTTTATGAACCAACCGAAGGAATGATTAAAGTAGGAGGAAGCGAACTGCATAATTTCACACAACATGTCTGGCGTGAAAACTGTGGTTCCGTCATGCAAGAAGGATTTATTTTCAACGACACCATTGCCAGTAATATCGCTATTGGTGAAGACCGAATAGACAAAGCGAAACTAAAAATGGCGGTTCACACAGCCAATATTCAAGCATTCATTGAAGGACTCCCGTTGAGTTACAATACCAAAATTGGAGCCGAAGGAATGGGAATTAGTGGTGGACAAAAACAACGCGTGTTGATTGCTCGATCCGTGTATAAAAGTCCAGCATACTTGTTTTTTGATGAAGCGACGAGTTCGCTAGATTCAAGGAATGAAAAGATCATCATGGAAAACCTCAATACCTTTTTTAAAGGACGAACTGCTGTTGTGATTGCACACCGATTGAGTACGGTGAAAAATGCAGATCAAATCATTGTTCTGGATGAAGGTGAAATCATCGAAAAAGGTACACACAGCGAACTCCTTGCATTAAAAGGCAGTTATTACAGCCTCGTCAAAAATCAATTGGAGTTGGAAAAGATTGAAAACAACCAAAATAATTAGCATTCATGGAAAACAATAAAGAAATCGGAATCGATTTGAAGAGTGAACCGATGAACGAAATGCTTTCGAACCCACCTTCTTGGATTACCCGATCTGGAAATGGAATGTTTTTAATCATACTCCTGTCGGTTATTGGTTTATCATGGTTGATTGAATATTCAGATGAAATCATTGGCGAAGGGCTGGTTACAACATCGCAGCCACCAATAGAATTGAGCAATCAGCAATATGTGCAATTAAAATCGGTTGCAGTCCACGATCAACAACGGGTAATGAAAGGACAAATACTGGCTCAATTTGACAACCAGGCAAAGACAGAAGATATTGAAAAAGCGACAAGGTATTTGACTACATTAAAATCGGTTCATAGTGGAGCACATCACACATTGCCATTGATCGGTGAACAATTGAATTTGGGGGTTTATCAAGAAGCATGGACGTTACTCGAAACGCGGATCAATGAATGGAATAGTTTGCAAAAAGATAATTTGCTTAAAAATACCATTTCTTCCCTGCAAGTAGAAATCAATTATCGGCAACAATTGGAAGCGATTTCGAAGAAAAAAATCAAGTTATCTGAGCGCGATTATGCCATGATTCAAGAGGAATTAATGAGTAGTGAACGGTTGGCTGATGCGAATGCCATTTCAAAACAAACCCTGAATCAAGAAAAAAGAGGGGAGAACCAAGCACTGCAAACAGTTCAAAATCAAAAAGAGCAATATGTTCAAAATTTGATTCAACTGAATAGTCTAAGAAAGAATTTACTGCAATTGAAACACGACAGCGCATTGCAAGAAAAAGAACAGGAATCAGCAATTTCATTGAGTATTGCCAACCTGTTAACGAGCTTCCAAGATTGGAAAAAAAGTGCTATTTGGGTCGCTCCATGTGCTGGGGAAGTATTATTTAATACGCATCTTCAACGCGCTAAATTTTATCAACCGAACCAAGCTACAATTGTCGTTGTTCCAGTAGGAAGCAGTTATATTGCAACTGCAACGATTGATTCAAGAGGAGCAGGGAAAGTGAAAATTGGTCAGCGAACCTTTATTGAATTGATCGATTATCCGAAAACCGAATACGGCATGTTAGAAGGCGAGATTGTGCACATAACACACATCGATAAAGCAGGTAAATACGAAGTCACGATTCGGTTGCCGAAACAATTGAAAACGACATTCAACAAACAAATCCCTTCAAAAGCACAACTGAAAGGAATCGTAAAAATCATCACAAAAAGAAAGCGACTGTTGGATCGTTTTTTTGAGAAACTAACAGATTTAATCAAATGAACCAACTGATAACACTTCTGTTTATACTGACTTCTGCGATTGTTTTGGCCCAAGAACCAATTACATTACAACAGTGTTTGGAGTTGGCGAAGAGCCATGATCAACAACTGATCTCTGAAAAATCAAAGTTGGAAAAATCAGTTTTGGATCAAACATTTCATAAATGGTCCTTGCTGCCTGATTTAAGTTCGAATATAGGATTTAACACTTATTTTGGTCGACGCTTAGATCCAATTACCAACACGTTTGCTACAAAATCAGTCAATTCACAATCGTTTGGATTGAGTTCCAATTTAGTACTGTTCTCAGGAGGCAAGTTCTTCTATCAAAAACAGCTCTATGATTTAGCCATTCAGCAAAACACCCTCTCATACGAAGCGAAAGAAAATGAACGCACCATTCAGCTCATCGAATCCTATACTGAGTTGTGTAAATTGTCAATTCAACTCAAACTGTCAGAGAGTAGAATAGAAAATTACCTGCAATTACAAGTGATTCAACGGCTCCTTGTCCGTGAAGGGAAAATCAACTCCATTGACACCTTGAGAACACACAATTCGGTCTTAAATGAACAGCTATTAATCGAAAATTTACGCAATAACTTTAATCTAGCCTCTATCGAATTCAATTATCAATTAGGTGTTCCGTTGAATTCCCGTTATGCATTTATTGAATCATCTATTTCAGCCATTAGTCCGAAACCTGTTTTTAGTGAAACGTTTACAATTGCTTCCATTGACAACAACCTACTGATTCAAAACGAACAGTTCAAAATGGAAACATCGAACCTCTTGCCGCGCTTATCACTTGTTGGAACAATGGGAACTGGTTTTTCAACGAATAACAAGGATACACTACCTGGAGCTCCAACTTTGCCCTTTAATTATCAGTTTAATAAAAATATAAATGAAGGGATTGGGTTTTATTTAAGTATTCCTATTTTCAGTAAAGGAACGTGGTTGAAAGCACGAAAAATGAATGCAATCGTTCAACATGAATTGACCCTAACGAAAGATCAGGCGATTTTAGCATTAGAAAAACGGAGATTGGAAACGGAGCAAGAAATCCTTGCGCAAAAAACACAAATCATCCTTCAAGAAACAATAGCAAGCAATTTTGAGATCATTTATGCCAAATCACTGCTCTTGTATCAAGAAGGTCGCATGAGCTACGTGGAAATAGAAACTGCTTTTCTTGAATGGCAGGTAAAAATGGTCGAAGTGGAATCCTTAAAATTGAACTTTCAAAAGTCACTACTTTTTAGATGAATGTGGAAACGCATGAATGTGTTTAAACCGTTAATTTCCCTTCCGTTATGAGACGAGAATATTGATACGGAGTATAGCCTGTTTTTTTGCTGAATGATTTGGTAAATGAAACAGCATTCTTAAAACCAACACTTTCAGCAATTGCCTGTGTGGAATATTCACGGTACTTCGCATTGTTTTTCATCTGATCAATCACATAGTTTATTTTGAGATCGTTCGAATATTCACTAAACGTTTGCTGAAATTGTTTGTTGACAATATGAGAGAGATAGGTGGTGTTGGTTTTGATGCGTTTTGAAACTGTTTGCAAGTTAAAATCGGAGCGTAAAAAAAAATGGTCCAATTCAAGTTTCTTTAAGCGAATGACCAACTCTTGTTCTGTTTGATCATCTATTTTTAAGGTGGAAACGGGTGGATTTTTGCTTTTTTTCTCGTCAATATTATGCTGTAATAACTTCACTTCAGATTGGAGTGAACGCTTTTCTTTTCGTGATTTAAAAAATAAGAGGAGGATGAATAAACTGAAAAATCCACCACCAGAAATAATTAAAATCGTATTTGTAGATTGGTCTGTGTTAATTGATTTTCGAAGGGACTCCATCTCTTTCTGATGTTGGTTTTGTGTCAAGAGTTCACTAACGCCAATTTGCATATCGCTTTGTTGACGCAATAAAACTGCATAATTTTCAAGATAGATATCGGAATGTCTATACGCTTTTTCTTGTTCACCAAAGAGTTTATATATTTTAGATTGAAAATAATTGGATTGTACAAATTGCTCCAGGTTGATAGAATCGTCTAGATAGTATGCGTCAATTTGTTGAAAATAATCCAATGCTTTCTGATAGGATTTTGATTCATAATAGGCAATAGCGAGGTTGTAAGTTCCCAATTTTAATTCTGCATAATAATTGCTCGTTTTAGCTGTTGACAGGACTTTTTTGAAAAGTATAATGGCCGTTGCATAGTGCTTTTTGGTCAATGCGATCCCACCTAAATTGAGGTCGATGGAACAATTGTTATGGGCTAAGTTTGAAGAAACAGATCGAGCCTTGGTGTAGTAAAGTTGAGCAGAATCTAAGTGTGCTTTTTTTCCAGTTAAATGGTAGGAATCGTTATAGAATTTCCCCAAATTGATTAATGAATTGCTTTTGTATAAGCTATAATTTTCTGGAGTGAGAACGGATTGGCTCGCTTCCAACAGAAGCAGTTCTTTTCTTGATTCTGAAATGGCTTCTTTCAGGTTTCCCATTTTAGCAGTTACGTCTGCAATGTTGTGAATAAAGCGAATTTCTAGCGATTTATCACCAATTGAACGAGCCATTTTAGCTCCCTCAATGTACTTGCTTGCAGCAGCCTGATACTTTTCTTGGTATTTATCAATAGAACCAGCGAAATTTAAAATAGTAGCATGAACATTTGTCTTTTCAGCAGATGGTGGAATTTTTTTCAACTGAAGAAATGCCGTATTCAAGAGTTTTTTCGTTTCAGAATCATCTCCCGAAGTGCCTTTTAAATAGGCTTCTGCAGCATACGCATACGCAGTGTAAATCGGATTGTTTTTTGATCGAATAAAGGTGCAATACAGTAACGCACTATCCGTATTCGTGTTTACAAAATAACGAAATTGATTTTGATATTCTTCATACGTTTCTGCTGAAAATGGTTGGTTTTTCTGAGCAACAGAGTTGTTTAAAATAGGAATGATTGCGAATAATGCGAATAGGTATTTCTTCATTTGGTAATCCTAAATTAGAATAAGGGATACTCGATTTACTATTGAAAAAAAATTAACAAAAAAGAGAATATTAACCTTGATTAAGTACAAAGTTATTAATTAATGCCTTCGAGAGTGGGATAAAAAAAGGATATTGAATAAACGGTAGATTCCATTTACTTGTCATTACAGATAGACAATTCAGCTAATGATTGATTTAGAGATAAAGAACGTTTAGATCACGTTTGCGCGTTGATCTACTCTTCATTTTGACTGATTGGCAATTTCGGCTAGTCGTTGCTCATTCAAGATAAGAATAGATTCGTCTTGCAATCGAATCAGACCTTGTTCATCCAGTTGTGCTAAAATGCGTTCAATTATTTCGTCGGAAGCATCCATTGCTAAGCGTATTGAATCGATTTTCAGGGGTGTGGTTTCTTGATGATGCAATAAGTTGTCGATCAATCGTTCTCTGATTGGGTGTTTGGCGTTTTGAACAATATGGTTTTCGGCTTTCTTGAGTTCTTCGGATAGTAGCGTGATCAATTTTTGAGCAAGCGATTGATTGTTTTCTGCTAATTCAATAAAGGTGTCTTTTGGAATATAACACAATTGAGTGGAGGCAGGAACGCTAACAGCATGAATTGTTGGAACATTACTCAAAATGGAACGGTAACCGATCAATTGCCCGTTTAACAGGATGGTTTTGTGTTGTTCATCATCGAGTCTGGATGTAACGGTTGTTGCTTCGTCGTACATACAATAAACTCCTTTTGGTACTTCATTGATAGGGAGAATGGTTGTTTCGGCGGCGAAAAAGATTCCTTGTTTTTCTTCGGAAAGATGGTCCAATTGAGCATGTTCTAAACCACAAAATACAGAATTTTCAAACTGAAGACAATTGGTGCAATGCGCGGTAATGTATCGATGTTGGAAGTTCACAATGAAAAATTTTACGGATTCTTAGTGTAAAAGTAGATGACTCTTAGAGAATTAAAAATGACTTAGATCAGCATTCTTGAAATTGATACAGTTGTTGTGGTTTTCACCTATATGGAAATTTTGCCAGTTGGTATCCTGGTTTCACTGATTGCAGCATTGGTGATGAAACGCAAACCAAAAGATATTGTGATTGAGTAATCATGTTCTTTGTTTCAGATTTAGGAATCTCAGGGCAGAAAGAATATACGATTTTAGTCATCAAATAATAGGTGATTTGGTGGAGGCTGATTTAGCTTGTTGAAAATAAAGTTAGGATGCTGCATCAACGCTTTCAGTTGTTTCGTGTAGTTGGTGTCTTTTAACATGTATATAAAGTCGCCATCGATAGTAATTGCAAAATACACGAGTAATTTAATCGAATCCTTTGTTTGATAGGTTAATATATCGGCGTTCTTGAATTCGTGTCTAAAACAATGGATTTCCTCTGCTTGATTTTTAAAATGAATGATTTCTTCGAATGATCTGATACCATGAATCATACTATCTAGTTGATTTTCATTGATCATGTTCTTTTCAGATTTAAGAAAATAATTGATTTCATTCGGATCAATAGAAGAAGATTGCAACGATTTATAAACGTACAGTCTTTCGGTAACGATTTCATTTTTACATGAAAAAAGAAACAGTAATACAACGAGTAAAAGATTGACCGAACTTAAAATTTTAGTCATGTTGAATTTAACTAGTTAAGTCAAAATAATTGATTTTGAAATCATTTCTTTTTGTGCTTCGTGTCTTTGTAGTTTTTTTTCACCACGAAGACACGAAGAAAACAAGGTTTTCTTGAATCAATTAGGAACCCTTTATATGAATAAGGTTGTATTAGCAGATCCTATTTACTTCATCATCAACTCAATTGCTTTTTGCAACTGTTGATCAATTCCTTTTGTCATAAAACCATACTCATTCGCCACTTTCACATCCGGTTCTAATTGTGTGTTTTCGTAATATTGACCTTCGTTGCTCATGACACCCACTTCTGGAATTCCAAACACTAAAGTTGGATCTTGTTGTGGTTCCCACCAAACAGCCGTTCCAGTTCCAGGTACAGGCATTCCAACCAATTGACCAATTCCGAGCGCTTTGTAAGCAACAGGGAACATGTGTGCATCGGAATAATTGCCTTCTCCCATTAAAACGATGGAAGATCGCGTCCATTTATTCCCCGGTTCAATGCCTATTTTCTGTTCACGTGGCACAAAACTCATGTATTGTTTCCCAGAAAGAAACGTTGCTAAATCATCGTGTAGCCAACCACCACCATTGAAGCGCGTGTCAACAATGATTGCTTTTTTGTTTGAATATTTCCCCATTACTTGATCAATGAATTCGCGGTAACTTTCATCGTCCATTCCACGCACGTGCATGTACCCAACTTGGCCATTGGAAAGTTTATCGGTGATGGTTTGCATTTGTTTTACCCAACGATTGTACAATAAATTGCCCATTTGGTAAGGCGCATACGGTTGAATGATTTCTTCCCAGCGTTTTTTAGTCGTAGGATCATACAACGCAAGCAACATGTTTTTCCCCGCTTTTCGATTGAGCAATTTGTAGTGATTGGTTTGTGGCGTGATTTCCACTCCATCAATTTTTTCAATGATCACACCAGCTTTAATTTGAGTGCCGTTTTTTGCGAGTGGACCTTTGGCAATAACTTCTTGAATTTTAAGTCCGGTTCCAGTGAAATTTTCATCAAAAAAGGCTCCTAAGTTGGCTGTTTCATCCGGGTTTTTGTGACGAGCGTTATAACGACAACCTGTGTGAGAAGCGTTTAATTCGCCCAATAGTTCACTCATTAGTTCGGCAAAATCACGGTTGTTGTTGATGTGTGGTAAGAAACGTTGGTACTGTTGTTTGTAATACGCCCAATCAGTTTTTTGTAAATCAGTTACATAGAATTTCTTCACCACTTGTCTCCACATGTGTTCAAACAAATAAGCACGTTCTGCGTAACCATCCAAGCGCATTTCGGCATTAAATGAAATGCTTTTTTGCTCAGCGGATTCTAAATTTATTTTGATCAATCGACCATCAGCGATACAATACAATGTTTTTCCCAAACTATCCAAGGTTACACTACCGATTCCACCTGCATTTAATTTGAGGAATAATTTGGTTTCATTTTCCTTGAATTTAGTACACCACAAATCCATTCCATCTTCAAATTGGGTGAAGTAGTACATTTTTTCTCCATCTGGTGTCACAACGGCATCGCCTAAGAAAGAAGAGTGCCAAGTGAGTCGCACTTTACGATCTGTTAATCCTTCTTTTTCTACCTCCAACGACGGAATAGGTTTTTTTACAGCTTTCGTTTCTGTTTTGGTTTCAGGATCTTTTTTTGGCGCTTCTTTTTCGTCTTTCGCTTCTTTTTCTTTGAGTAGATCGTAATCCGTTTTATTCAATTTAAATCGATCATAACTCGCTTGTGTGAAAAACAATCCATACGCATCCGATTGCGAACCCTGACTTCCCAAGTTTTTTAATCCATTTCGATTGGTGTAATAGAGCATCATTTTACCATTCATCATGAAACGACCACCGTAACTTTCAAATCCACTTTGAGTGAGATCAATCATCGGTTCTTTGCCTGTCACATCGAGTAACCCAATTTCAGTTCGCCAATTGCCTTCTTGTAAGAAATTCACCAATAAATACTTGCTATCTGGTGACCAGTTGTAGTATTGATCACCATCACTATAAGAGTAATTTCTGTTACCAGCAAGAGCAATGCGTGTCTTTTTAGAAGCGATGTTGTAGATGGAAATAGTTGTTCGATCTTCTAAAAAAGCGATTTCTTTTCCATCTGGAGAATAAGTAGGTTGAAACGATTCTTTGGTAGTTTTAATCAGTGCCTCTTCAGCTAAGATGGTTGAATTGAAAAAATACAATTCATCTTTTCGGGTTAAATTGGTTTGATAAATGCCCCAAATCTGATCGCGTTCAGAAGCATACAAAATACTTCTTCCATCAGGACTAAAACTCACATTGCGTTCTTGTTCAGCAGTTGTCGTGATTCGCTTCGTGACACCACCTTCGACAGAAGTTACAAATACTTCGCCGCGAATGATAAACGCTACTTCTTTTCCATTTGGTGAAACACTCATTTCAGTTGCGCCATCTGAGAAACTTTCCGTTTTAATCGTTGTGTTTCGATCTTCCGTTTGGATGGAGATATTCACTTTTTTTGAAGTGCCATCTGTAGTGGAGGTATAAATTTCACCGTCGAACCCAAAACAAAGTACATTGGTTTGCGAAATGGAAAGAAAACGAACTGGATTTTTGTCAAATTTCGTGATTTGAGTTGCTTGGGTTGAATTTGTTTCATTCATTTTCCAAACATTGTAACTGCCACTTTTTTCACTGAGGTAAAAGATGGTAGATTCGTCCGAGTTCCAAATTGGATTGCGGTCTTCTCCAGCAAAATTGGTCAATTGGGTATAGCTATCAGCAGTTTTATTGTACAACCAAATATCGCGTGTAACGGAAGATGTATGGTGTTTTCTCCACGGATCTTCGTAGCCTTTTTTATCGTGGAACAACATTTTAGTGCCCGCTTTGTTGAACTTCACGTCCTCAGCTGCAATGGTTGACAATTGCGTTTCTCTTCCTTCTTCGATCGGTACGGAATACAATTCAGTTAAGGCACCATACGGAAATTGAATCATTTGAGCATTGTCCAATCGAGTTGAAGCAAAAATGATCGATTTTCCATCAGCGCTAAAAGACTGCGGATAATCATTAGAAGAATGGTAGGTTAATCGTTTGGCATTACCACCTTCACGGTTCATGATGTAGATATCAAAATTTCCGTTTCTATCAGAAGCAAATGCAATGGATTTACCATCTGGCGAGAAAATGGGCATGTAATCGTGTCCTTCACTCATGGTCATTGGAACAGCAGTACCGCCTGTTGAAGCAACTTGGTATAAATCACCTTTGTACGAAAAGACAATAGAAGTTCCATCAGGTGAAATGACAGGATAACGCATCCACAATGCTGGAGCGACTTCAGTTTCTACAATAGGTTTTTGCGTTAAACTCGATGAAATCAAAATGATACCTGCAAATGCTATTAGTTTTCTCATTGAATAAAGATTGGAGCCTAAAAATACTGAATCATCGAATGCAGAGCGTTTTTTTTAAGTCAGAATGTGAATATAGTATCGGATTTTGCATTTTATTAATCTTTTTGAATTTCTTGCCGTCAATTGATTATTTTTCAATTTAATTTTTGCGTTTATGAAAGTCGTAGGTGTTTTATCCGCATTAGTATCCATCTTTTCTCTAATACTTAACTTCATTCCTGATAGGAATTTTAATACAAGTATTGATCATAATTTAATGCTTCAACAAATGGAGAGTATGGAGCAGTTACACAAAATGGACACACTAATGCTTGAATTAAAATCACATGTTTTAGCACTAGAGTTGTTTTCAGATGCGCCCATCGATTCATCTTTGCGATTAAATTTTGAGACTGATTTTCAATCGATGAATGGTCCAATGATTCAAAACGCGGATATTTATTATGCCTCTGAATTTTGGGATGATTCAGTCGAAACAATCCTTACCCCGTTTACACACGTGTATGAACAAATTCGATCATCGCCCTCCGTTTATTCAATTTCTTATAGTGAAGCAGAGCGGGATGCACAGTCAATAGAAACATTGAATTATGTGGTAGTGCTCGATTTCAAAGAATTGATTTTGCCAAAAGCTATTTCTGACTCGAAATTTGAAATGGGAGAAGCTAAGATTACTTACCAACTCATTGATCTTCGAAAACACCAATTATTGAAAGAAGGAATCTTCACCATTACTTCGAAAGATCATACTGCTTATTATGAGGATGAAAGATCCATTATCTCCAAAAAACCAGCCAATAGACAAGCATCACTCAATGTACATTTTTCTGCTGTTTTAGGAGAGAAACTGACAGAAGAATTAAAGAAATCGTGTCTCGTTGAAAGTGACATTGTCTTTCCTGAAATGAGATAATTTATTTTGAAAGCAAAAAAAATGTATTTTGAACATTCTTAATCAAATGCAATGAAAACAATACTCTTTTCTACTACATTTCTACTTTTAATTGCGATTTGCACGTTCAATTCGTGTTCTTCCTCTGATGGTGTAAATCCAGATCAAATCAAAGAACTCAAGACAACTGTAATTTCAGAATTAAAACCGCTGGATAAAGCATTTGTAGCATTGAAATCACATGTTTTGGGTAAAGAACTATTTCCAGTTGGAACATTGGATTCGTCTCTCAAATTGAATTTCCAAACCGATTTTTACGCAACCAATGGTACATTGATTCAAAATGTTGATGTTTATTATACAACTGAATTTCAAGGGAATTCAGAGTCAGGTGTTTTTATTCCCTATCAACATCCGTATGAAAACACGAAAAACTATGTGAGTCATTCTACTGAGGCGAATCTAGTAACGTTAAAAGAGCAATCACAATCGTTGAAGCAATTGAACTATGTGGTGCTACTTGATTTTAAGGAATTGGTTTTGCCAAAAGCAACATCTGATTCAGAATTCGAAATGGGATTGGCAACAGTAGCGTATCAACTCATTGATCTGCGCAAACAACAAGTGTTAAAGGAAGGTGCGTTTTCCATTACTTCCGATGATCATGTTGAATACCGCCATTATGAAACTGCCGATGCATCCAAAAAAACAGCAGATATGCAAGGATTACTTAATTTGCAGTATTCGGTTTTAATAGGAGAGAAGCTAGCTGATGAGTTAAAGAAATCGTGTAGTGTGGAAAACAAGTTGCCATTTCCAGTGATGCGGTAATTTCTTGGATTAGTTTCGTGTTTTTTTGATTACGGTTAAATCGATTAGTAAGTTGATCCTTGTAGTTTATTTGGCACGTAAAATTGCGAATTTACGTGAGTTGTAATTGTGTTTATTTGACACGTAATAGTGTGAATTTACGTGTGTTATTTTGAAATGATTTCAGCCAACCAGTTCTTCTCCACGAATAATTCGTTCGCGGTGTTGTTGTCCCCACACAGCGATGGCCATAATGATCTCTTTAAGTGTTTCTCCATAAGGCGTCATTTGGTATTCAACGGTTACAGGTTTGGTATCGAGTACGGTTCGTTTGACCAATCCATTGATTTCCAAATCACGCAATTCTTTCGACAACATTTTCGCGCCTATTCCAGTTACTTCGCGTTGTAATTCACCAAAACGTTGCGTTCCATAAAAAATCAACGACCCAAGAATCGAGATTTTCCATTTACCGCTGAGAATATCCAAGGTGTCGTGAATGGCACGCAATTGACCTTTACAAGGATTTTGTGCTATTGTAGCTTGTTTGCTGTCTACTGAAACGAGTAATTGATCCATAATTATAATAAGTTAGTTTCTACTAGGAAATTACTTTCTAAAAGGAAACCGGTTTCAAAAGTAAACTATATTGTTGACCTTTGCATTCACAAACTCAATTTTTTTAAAAAGACAAACATGAAAACACTAAAAATTACGTACTGGACAACCACCGTTTTGTTTGCATTAATGATGCTGCTTTCTGGAACAATGTATTTCACAGCACCTGAAATGGCGGAGAATTTTCATAAACTTGGTTTCCCCGATTTTTTCCGAGTTGAATTGGGAATTGCGAAAATCATTGGAGCACTCTTGCTTTTACTGAAAGTCCCTGTTCGCTTCAAGGAATGGGCTTATTTTGGATTTTTAGTGACATTAGGATCAGCAGTGGCCGCACATCTTTCGGTTGGAGATACTAATTTGATTGCGATCATTGTTGCGTTCATTTTATTGAGTGTTTCGTATGTAACGTTTCACAAAATTCAACAAAAAAAGTAACAGCTAATTCATAAATGTTGAAGCAATTAATTTTATGGAGTATCTTGTGTTGTTGTTCAGTTGGAGCAATAGGACAAACCCCAGATTCAATACCGAAAACAATGAATAATACCACGATGAAAGTTGAAATATGGTCGGATGTAATGTGCCCGTTTTGTTACATTGGTAAACGACGATTTGAAGCTGCACTCAACCAATTTGAGGGAAATACTTCACACATAGAATTGATTTGGAAAAGTTTTCAATTGGATCCTGAAATGGAATCTGATTCGACCAAAAACACCTATCAATACCTCGCTGAACGTAAAGGGATGTCGTATGAGGAATCGGTTCGTTTGCACCAAAATGTTGTGGCGATGGCAAAAGAAGTAGGTTTGGATTACCATTTCGAGAAAGCCGTTGTTGCCAATTCCTTTGATGCACACCGATTGTCGCATTTGGCAAAAGCACATCAACTGGGAAATGAATTGGAAGAAGTGTTGTTCAAAGCCTATTTCACCGAAGGAAAAGATATTGCAGATCATGAAACATTGGTGCAATTAGGTGTATCTGTTGGTTTAGCTGAACGAGAAATTCGTGAAATGCTCGCTAGTGATTTATTTGCTACAGCCATCCAAGCAGATATTTACGAAGCACAGCAAATTGGTGTTCGTGGTGTTCCATTCTTTGTATTTGACCGAAAATATGCTGTTTCAGGTGCGCAATCGACAGAGGCATTTTTAGAAACATTAAACAAAGCGTATGAGGAATGGAAAATGGCGAATCCAATTGCTCAATTGGAAGTGCTGGATGGGCCAAGTTGCACTCCTGAAGGCGAATGCGCAGAATGATAAAGATAAATGTAGATTCTTTTTTTTGTGTTCCTTGAGTGCTTTTGGTGAAATACAATAACCACAATAGATCACAGAGGAAACATAGACAATCACACGTAGAATACGGTTGTTTCCTTAACGTCCAATCTTCAAAAAAAAAGTGCTTCCTGCGAAGAGTGCGCTATTTGGTATTGAAAAAAACAACCAGTTTTATGATAACTAGGACATTTCTTTGAATTGAGGGGCTAAAGGAACTTTCCTGCATTTTGTAATCCCATTTTTCTCAATACATTTGCCTACAAAATCGTTTTAACACAAGGGAATGAGCAATACAACAGTCGATCAAACAGCGACATTAAAAGTTTCGAAGCTTGCGGAACACATCATTGGTTCTGAAATTATTAAACTGGCGGGTGAAGTCAATGAAAAAATCAAACAAGGTGAAAAGGTATTCAACTTGACGATTGGTGATTTTAATCCGAAAGTATTTCCTATTCCAACTGCTTTGAAAGAAGCGATTATTGCAGAATATGAAAACGATCAAACCAATTATCCAGCCGCTGATGGAATGTTGGAATTGCGCACCAGTGTTTCCAAGTTATTAAAAGAACGGGGTGATTTGGATTATAAAACAGATGAAATCGTCATTACAGGTGGAGCTCGTCCGGCTATTTATGCTATTTTCAAAGCCTTGATTGATGAAGGTGATACCGTTGTGTTCCCAGTTCCATCTTGGAATAACAATCACTACACGTATTTGAACAATGCAAAAGCGGTGATCATTGAAACATCTCCTGAAAATAGATTCATGCCTACTGCAGCTGAAATTGCGCCACACATCGCAACTGCAAACATGTTGGCTTTGTGTTCGCCTTTAAATCCTACAGGAACGGTATTCAAAAAATCGGATTTGGAAGAAATTTGCGATTTGGTATTAGCTGAAAATGCCAAACGTCAATTGGAAAATAAAAAGCCGTTGTACGTGATGTACGATCAAATTTACTGGCCATTAACACATGGAACCACGGAACATCACAATCCAGTTTCGTTACGACCAGCCATGCGGAATTACACCTTATTTGTTGATGGAATTTCCAAATCATTGGCTGCGACTGGCGTTCGTGTTGGTTGGACAATGGGACCAAAACCAATTACCGATAAAATTAAATCGATTTTAACGCACGTTGGAGCTTGGGCACCGAAGGCTGAGCAATTGGCAACTGCAACTTATTTAAACGATCTTTCTCAATACGATACCTTTTTGGAATCCATCAAAGGAAAATTGAACGATCGCTTGGTTGGATTTTATAACGGCTTCCAAGAACTGAAAGCAGCAGGATTTCGCGTAGAAGCCATTGCTCCAGAAGCAGCAATCTATTTAACGGTTCAATTCAGTTTGCATGGTCAGAAAACAGCAGAAGGGAAAGTGCTCGAAACCACACAAGATGTGACTAAATACATATTAGACGAAGCAAAAGTGGCCATCGTACCATTTTCTGCTTTTGGTGCATCAGCTGATTCTAGCTGGTACCGTTTATCTGTTGGAACGTGCAAATTAGAAGACGTTGATGGAGTGATTGAAAACTTGCGAGGTGCGTTGACGAAATTGAGTTGAATTAAGAGATTATACTTAGAGAAAGGTGAGTCGGATGATTTGCCTTTTTTTTGGTTCAATAAAGTTAGAATAGTAGTGAAGATAAAAGAGAAAACAACTCAATCTGACTACTCAGATAAAAGACTAACTTTGTATAGAAATGAAGTTGATTTTTTGTTTGATATCTGTCTTAGTAGTTCAATTTAGTTGGTCGCAAATACCGCCTTTTGCTGATTGCAGTAATGCAATGTATGTTTGCGATGGAGATAGTATTCCATTAAACACTTTTACTTATGGTTTTGTAGATGAGCTTTCTGCAAATCAGTCAAATCCAACAACAAATCCAAATTCAGGAAATTCAGGTTGTTTATTGGCTGGCGAGAATAAATGCAATTGGATTATTTTAACTGTCTTAACATCAGGAACATTGGCATTTAGTCTTCATACGAACACTTCAACTTTCATCGATTGGATCATGTGGCCTTATGATAGTACGAGTTGTTTTCAGATTTTTGCAGGGAATCGACCTCCAGTTGCATGTAACTGGAATGGTGTTGGTAATGGATTGTCAGGACTTGCAAATTCGGGAAATTTACCGATCGGAGGATCAATCTATAATTTTGAAAGCGAGATCAATGTACTAGCTGGAGATCAATTTATTATTTGTTTTAATGTTGGTCCTGTTACTGATTTTGCCTATTTCAGCAGCTTTGGAACGGCTCAATTGTGTGGAACTCCATCTGATGTAGATTGTGCAAATTCTTCTTTGATTATAACTGATATTACTGTAACACCAACTTGTAGTTTGAACTGTACTGGACAGATTAACTTAAATGCAATCGATGTGGCAGATAGTATTTCCTTTTCTATTGGAGCATTATCTAATTATTCTGGACTTTTCTCGAACCTATGTAGTGGAACCTATACGGTACAGGTTGAAGACTCGATTGGATGTGTACAGTATGGTACTGTTGTATTACATAATCTTCCACTCCTTCTACCATCGGTAACAGAGGATACAATTTATGCGTGTGATTATTTCTGTGATCAAATTAGTGGCTTCGGAATACAAAATTATGTTTGGTTTGGAGATTCTATTTTAGCAACCCAACAAACGTTTACTTACTGTGATTCAGTGCCAACTGTTTTGTATCTAACTGGAACCGATACCCAAGGGTGTATGACAGATACCATTGGAATTGTATTTGAAAATCAAGAATATGGAATCAATTCACTCTATTTGACAGCAACTCAAGATACTGTCCCATTTGGTGGTACCGCGAATATTTGTTTATCTGCTGATTTACCAATGATTTCTTATTTGTGGTATACTAATGAAACGACTAATTGCATTACTGTAACACCTGTTGATTCGATAACTCAATGCATTACTCTAACTGATTCCTGCGGAAGGGTTCGAGAACTTTGTTATACAATTTATGCTGAATCAACTATTGGAATGGTTGAATTCAGTTTACCAAGTGCCAAATTAAAGACCTTTGATAATGGTTTTTGCATACAGACTGCTGATGATGGAATGGTAGAGTTTATTCTTTTAGATTCATTTGGGAAGCAGGTTTTCACTGATAAAAACTATTATTCCGAACAAATAATCAATACTGATTTTTTAGCAAATGGTCTGTATTACGTATTTCTACTTGAAAACAATTTCTACTTGCCTTTACAGTATACTAAGTTTTAAATGTTTTTTTAGAAATCACAGATGATTTTTTCTTTTAAATAATATTTCGACATTAGACTTCCCGCCACTCAATCTGAACCGCTGAAATAATCGGTGTTTCCAATCGGATTTCTGTATTAACCGTAAACCCGTTTTTCACATAAAATTCCAATGGAGAAGCATACAATTCGCCGTTAGCTTTCCGTTCATTGGCGTGATCAATTACCCAGCCGAGCAGGTGAGAGGTACTGGATTTTATTGTATGTAAGAGTTGTGAACCAATTCCTTTTCGGTGCAGTTCTGAATCGAGGATCATGGCAAACCAAGGAGTTTCGTCCCGTTGAAAGGTCATTGCCCAACCGCGAATATCGTTGGATTCATCGTAGACGAGAAAATGAGTGGTGTGCGAAAGTTGTTCCAAATAGGTATCGAAATCAGCTGGAGTAGCTTTTTTGATCCGTTCAGGATATTCATTGTTCCAGATTAATCGAACCGCTTCTTTTTGCTCGGAAGTAAGCTCCGATTGAATGAAAATTTTCGGAATCATCTTACAGTTGTTTCAGATAAATTCAAATGAAAACAATTTAACACTTCACCCGAATCTGGAAATTCAACGTCATCTTGTTGCTGAAAATCGAGTTTTTTAAGCAAGGTGATGGAACGCTCATTTTCCTTGGAAGTGATAGCTAAAAGAGCGGGTAAGTTTAATTTGTTTTTGGCCTGATCGATTATAGCAACACAAGCTTCTTTGGCATAACCATTTCCTTCTGATTGTGGAAGCAAGGCAAATCCTAAATCAAAATAAGGAAAAAAATCGCGTTTGTAAAGTCCACACATTCCAATGCGTTTACCACTCGATTTTAGTTCCAAACAATACGATCCAAAACCAAATTCAGTGTAACTTTTCAGAACGCCATTTTTCAAATAATTTTCAGCGTCTACTAATGAATGCACATTGCGATCGCCAATAAAAGCATGCCAACCAGGAGTATTGACCAATTCAAGGATGAAGTCGACATCTGCTAATGTTACTCGTCGAAGGATTAATCGTTCTGTGTGTGCAATTGGTTTCATTAAAATGGAGCTTTTCAGCGCACAAAATAGGGAATATAATTTGGCGATTAATGATACAAATGGAAAAACCCATGAATAGCATCGCGCACTCCATTTTTACCATCCGGATAGAAATGATAAAAATACACACCGTCTGAAATGTCAGCTCCAGTAAAACTGTTGTTGTAATTTTCCATTTCGAAGAGTACATTCCCCCAACGATTGACAATAATGAGGTAATTGTCTTGCATCAATTCGATATTCGGAATCGTGAAATAATCGTTTGTTCCATCGTTATTGGAGGTAATAACATTTGGTGCTTTTGGTGTACAATCAACAAAGGATACCAAAGCACTTGTAGGTAACGTCACACAACCATTGTTATCAATTCCATAAGCAGTATACAGCGGGTTTGTAAAGTTATCGGCTGTGATAATTAATGGATTCCCAACCAAGGAATCGGTTCCATTTACCCAATAGATTTGACCACTAAAGCCATTGATTCCATACAAACTGACAGGTAAATAATCACATGCGAGGGCTTCTTCTTGGTTCAATTCCAAGGTGTATTCCGGAATCAGTGTGATAGGAATACTTGCAGTTTGTGTAAAACAACTATTACTAAAGGACAAGTAAATTGTGCCGTTCTGACTAAATGTTGAATACGGCAATTGCAGATCCGAAGTCGTTGAAACCGTCGTTCCATTATAGGTCCAAGTGGTTGACAAGCTTGGATTAATGACGGTTGATAATGCTAAATCTTCGCCTTCACACAATACACCATCGCCAGAAATAACGGGTGGAGGGAAGTTATCAATCACAATCAGTTGTATGGTATCTAAATTGAAAGGACATGATGGATGCGGATGTGAAGCATAAACAGTGGTCGAATTTTGAACATTGGGAATCGTATAAGTTGAACCAATGGCTTCCGGATTCGTGTCTTGCGTGTTGGCGTACCAATAGGTTGTAATTCCCGAATTATCGACCAACGTAACTGTTGCTCCGTCACAAACCGTTTGATCTGGAATGGCAGGAACATTAGAAATAGTATAGGAGCCAATGGTAATGGAAATCGTTTCTTCACAGCCTAATGCGCTAATCATTGTAACGGTATAATCGCCAGGTTGTGTAACAGTATAGGTATTGCTTAAGAATTCACCGTTATTCCAATTGTAGGAGATCATTCCTGGATTGGTAGTCAAGGTAATTGTTCCATTCGGGCAAAGCATCGTGTCAGTCGCTTGCAGGAAAGGTGAAAACTGCGCATCGTAAATAATCACACTGTCCAACGTAGTGGTATTGCATTGATAGATTTCGCAGTAATACGTTCCTGCAGAAGTAACAAAAACGGTATTGTCTGTAGAATTAATGGGCGCTAACCAGTTGATGTTTGCTACTCCATTGTAAACCGGAATTAATTCAATTTCACCAGCTTCGCAAAATACATTAACGGGTGAATAAGCAAGGAATGGTGTGACGTATTCAGTTATCTCTACTTGCTCAAGTGAAAATTCACAACCTTCTGGATCGGTATAAATACACGTGTATAATCCAGGAGTAGAAACAACCAATGTTTGATTGGTTCCGAGCGGACTTCCATCTGGCGCGATCCAATTATAAGTTCCAGTAGGAATCACGGAAAGTGTAATCGTTGAGTTCGGACAAATTAATCCATCAAAAGGGAACATCTGAATCAATGGTGCTACTTTATTCGAGACAAATGTTCCAACAGTAAAGTTTGAAGAACAACCAGTAACGGAGTCAGTGGTTGTTCCTGCATACGAATAATAACCAATCTGAGAAACGAGGATTGAATCACCATCTGCACTTTGCCAAACAATATTGGATCCACCCGTCCAAACGCCACCTTGCATCAATTGAGAAACACTAATGTAACACGAATCACCTGGACAAATAGGGCTATCAGAAATCAAGGTCAGATTGGCCGCTGGATTTGGAAATACAGTTATGTAAAACGAATCGGTGACATGGTATTGAACCGTATCTGTTCCACAGGCATTGTCATAACCAACAGCAGCAACATAACTGATCGTATACCAACCAGTTGTTTCTGGGACAATGGTCATGGAATGTGGACCAGCATTCATGTTTGGAATAACGTCTGGCGATAAAAACTGTTCGTAAATAAATGGTTCAGAATAAATGGTATTTGATCCTCCAGGATTGGTGAGTGTATCAATAACAATAAATTGAATGATTTCATTTTCACAGACACTAATACTGTCATCAAAATTATCTGCATTAAGCATCACGATCACAGGAGCAATACTATCGAAATCAACAATGGAATCGTTGATAACTGCAAATCCGGTTTGATTGGTACAGCCAAATTCGTTTGTTACTACTATGTTGTAATCTCCAGCTGTAAACACATCAAAAGGTGTCAACCCGCTGTGATAAGGAACGTTATAATAGTTGATTTGAATCGTACACAGATTGCACAAGTTTTGAAATGAAACAGTCGCTGTATCTGGTTGACACAATTGTATATTCGTATAAGAAACGGGTGAATTGGTGTTATAGCCGTGATCATCTGTCATCAAAGGCAATAATGGAATGGGATGTGCTATCGTGAAAATGGAATCGGTAAACGTGGTGCAACCATCAATAGAAGACGATGTAACAACGACCCACTCATCTGTATGAGCTAAATACATAAACGGATCCCAATAGAGGTTATCCGCACTCCAAGAAAAATTGTAATCAGGCCCAATTGCTGGATCGGCATGTTGTTCATAAGCCAATAACATGGAGCTACAAAATTCAATGGTATCAACTTGTGGATAAAGATCTGGTTCAATGTAATCGTATGCAGTTTGCCCACCACCTGGTTGATAGAAATAATAATTGGGGTTGGTCACATCGTTCACTTTTCCCACAAAAACATTTTTAGAAAGATCACCTTGTATGCTGTACAAAAGAAAAGAAACTGTTGATCCAGGTGCGCCATTAAACACAATGTTGTTTGGGCTTGCTGAATTATTGGTTAAGTTGAAGACATTCGTCGGAATGAAAAAAGTGTTTTCAAAACTACCTGCAAAAATGGGTTTGTCGTTTCCTCCATTGGCCAATGCATAACACAAATCTTCTTTTTTTCCTCCTGATTGTTTATTCCAAATCATTCCGCCTCCAGGACTAAATTTGCTCACAAAAACATCACGGAAACCAACAGTATTCCATAAGCCCGTGTCAGTTGAATCGCGGTATTCATCAAAGTTGCAACGAAAGTCACCACAGATATAAATGTTTTGAGCTGGGTCAATGGTCAATCCGCGAGCGCTTACATCCGATTCAGAACCTTGTGCACGTCCCCAAATGTAATTGCCTGTTGCAGTTCCCATCTTGATCAAGAAAATTTTCTTGACATAAGGACTGGTGAGTTGCGAAGTAACAGAATTGGCTTGAATGAACATCGTTCCAAGGAAATTCCCTGTAAGATACAGTTCATTCGATGTATTGATTTTTATGGCACTTGCATAGGTTTGAGTTGCCCCAAGCTTATTGAACCAAACTAGATTGCCATTTGCATCGACTTTGGAAACATACCCAGCATTATTAACTTGATTGTTGATCGTTTGCGTAATAAAAGTCATTGTATCGGAATACTGTCCTGTCACATAAATGTTGTTCGCATTGTCGCATGTCACGGCGATTCCAGTATCATCGAGTTCGCTATTTCCTTTTTTAGTCCAGACAGGAAGTCCAGCAGTTGTAAATTTCGCGATAAAAATATCGAAGCTTGGTGCACTCGTTAATGGATTGATTTGCGATGAGTAAGCAGTAGAACCAATGGTTGTGTTTCCTTCAAATCGTCCCGTAATAATCACATTCCCTTGACTGTCTGTTGCTAATCCGTAAGGCGTTTCTTCTCCATTTCCTCCATCACTTCTCGCCCAAGTCACAGCACCGGCAGGTGTAAATTTTGCTGTAAAGATATCACGTGAACCGCCAGCAGAATTGAGAGCAGTTGCCCCAATTGTCATGGGACCAGCAAAATAACCCGTGATATAGATGTTATTACTCGCATCAACAGCAACTTTCTGTCCACGATCGGCTTGATTTCCACCGAATTTTTTGAGCCAAAGTAATTGACCGGCAGCATCGAATTTTGCCAAGAAAGCATCACTAAAACCACTCGCAGCCGTAACGGACGAATCGTTGAATTGAATATCTCCAGAGAAATAACCGATAACATACGAATTACCATTACCATCTACTGCAACATCTAATGCTTCGGAAATAAACGTTCCACTCGATCCTGCAAGCCAATCTTGTGCGTTAGCAACGAATCCAATCAACGAGAAAAACACAATGCAAACGAGTTGTTTCATAGAAGGGTTAAAGTATAATGACGACAAGATACCACAAAAGGTTGACTCGAATAAAGGGAAATGTACAATTTAGAGGTGCCAACTTTCAGAATTGAATCAATTGCATTAAAACTGTTGGATGATTCACGGTTTGCGCGGATAAATAACACGTGTAGTTGGAACCCTTCATAGCAGTTTTTATCGGTTAGCAACGGTTATTAAGCTCTGGAATGGCTGTAAACATTGGTATTTTGGTTAATTTCAGGGTTTGGGATCATAATAAGGGTCACTATTGTACTCCTAGAGTACTTTTAGGGTGGAAAAAACCCTTATTCTCGTATTTGATCCTTTTAAATCTGTTAACAAACGCTAATTCAGGGCTATACAGATCAAAATCACTCGTTTTATGACCCTAAGATAGTGATTTTATCAGAACTACCATTTTCACCCCCAGAAACAACAAACGGTGATAAGAAAAACCCCTTACCACCGTTTATTCTACCTAAACTTGCTATACTATTCATATAGCTACTGAAAGCGTTTAGAGTCACACGATTTGCTTTCTCTCATTTGTGTGTTCTTATCTGAAACAATCTGTTTTTTACTGTATTTATCTATTTCCAGTTCCTTGAATAATCCTTTTTTCGGATTCAAATAAAAGAATGGTCACAAAAACCGTCGTTTCTGCGACCATCCTTTTACCACCTACCACCTATGAAAACTCATGATCATCGTCTCAATTCCTTTAATTTATAGTACAATTTCATAGCTTTTTGATCGACCCCTTTTTCCAATTTATTTTTTTCGACACAGATTTTTTTAATTTCATCTAGGTAAAAATCTGCTACCGATGTTTGAATACGTTCATTTGAGAACCCCATCACTTTTAAAACGATGTAGAACAAGTCGAAATCGTAAAATTCACTATCTATGGTAAGCTTTGTTTCCTGTAATCCTAATATGAGCGAAGCGTTTAATAAGTCATTTCGAATCAATCCTATAATCGCTAATTCGTTTTGAAATGTGGGATCATTTTCCATCATTTCCAAAACTGTTTGTTTTTCTGCCATAATGAATCTATTTTTCTTTTTTAGAAGTAATCGTAGTTGTGTTATTCTCTAATATTATTGGGGTTTCTTTAAAAAATGACATAAGTTTCCTCCATAACGCGGTAAAACTCTCACGTTATTGATACTCTAAATCACTCGTTTATTGCTATAAAACCACTACTAGTCGTGTTGTTGGCATTCCGTGAATCCCAGTTTGAAGTATATATTTTACTGTGTAGGTGTATTTGAAACCCAATTTTACATTTCGATCAGAAAAGGAAACGCATGAACCGTTTTCAATTGTTTTTAGTAGCGACAATTCACCATCATTGGTGGCTTTGTAAATCTGAAAACTAAATACCTCACCTTCGGGTAATGACCATGAAAGATCAATAGCTTTTGTTTCAAGATTCATCACCGCATTTGCGGTTTTTATGGCTCTACGATAGCCTGGTTCAAAGTACACGTTTCGGGGTTGTGATTCGGAGGTGTTCCCGCTCTTGTCAACTGTTACAATGTGATAACTGTATGCTGTTCCAGCAATGAGTTGTTGATCTACAAATACAGGTTTTTCAGCTACGTTGGCATCTGACCACCGTGTTACCGTATCGCGTTTAGTTCCCATTTGTCGAATCAGGTAATTGATCTGAATATCTGTACTTGGTGAAGCGATCCATTGAAGTGTGAGTGTCGTGTCTTTAATTTCAGGTTTCAACAACACATACGCAACAGGTGCAATGGTGTCAGGTTTGATAATGAGAATGGTATCCGAAAAGGGTGAATTGTTGTAATTCAAATCAACCGCTTTTAGGCAGTAATATACCTCACTTGTCAAATTGTCCAAACGCATGGTGTCGGTAAAACTCGTTGAGGTACTTAATACTGTATTGCGCTCTGTAAAATCCTCGCGTTTGTCGTTGGCTCTAAAAATGCGATAGCCTTGCAAATCTTTGTCTTTTGGTGCTTGCCACTCTATACGCACAACTCCGAGTGAATCAATTGCACCCGTCAATCCAGTTGGTTTTTCGGGGGCTTCTTGATCAAGGGTAAACACATAACTTGGAAGTGAAGAAACGGTATCATTGTCTTTGCTAATTGCAAGAACCTTGTAATAAAACTGATCGCCCGTTTTGGGCATGGTGACGGTGAAACTAAAAACTGAATCCGTAAACGACATTGACGCAATTTTCGAATAATCCGCATCCTTTTTAGTGGACTGGTGCAACTCATACCGTTCAATATTCATCGGTTTACCGCTCCCAAAAGCTGATCCATTGATAATACGCGATTCACCTTTTGCAAAGGTGGTATCAATGTACAATTCAGCGTGAACATGATTGGGAACATAGATTTTTTTCCAGTCTGAAAACAAGACAGCTTCACCAAAGTAATTTAAACCAACAAGGCGGTAATAATGCGTTCTACCTTCAATCAATTGTTCGTCTCGAAAGGAATCGTCTTTATCTGCTTTTTCATCCGCTGATCGAACAGGAACATAAGGCGTTTGGGTTAAATACGTTCCTTCTTGTGGTTTATCGAGTGATTTCTCTAACTGAAAGCCATAACCGAACGCTTTTGTGTTCCTAGCTTGCCACGTGAGTTCAACCGTGTTTTTTCGGTCTAATTTTAATGCAAACGATTCAATTTTGGGGTACTCCGTTAGTTCATCGGTATGCACAACTAGATAACCATTTGGGGTGTCTTTAATGGTAATGCGATACGCATACGTTTTCCCTTTTTCAACACTGTTATCAGTCAACGTTGAACCTACCACAATTCCCATTTCTTTTGAAATTGAACATTCAAGAACAGCTAGAGCTAATGCAAAGTTTTTGGTTTCTTCGTTCTGTTCATTTTTTGACATAAACGGCTCTAAAAGCGAATTGATTTTTTGTGTAGATTCCAAATTAGCATCCAGTTTGTCCAATCGTGTTTTGGCAGGTGTAATAACGGTAGTTACTGCATTGGTATAATTTGCCGTTGCGGGGTCTTGGTTGGCTGTGATCTCAATACGCTCAACTGTAGAACCGTTTTCTAGCAGTGCTTTAAAAGCGTTGAAATCGCCCACAAACCATTTGATCTGTACAACTGTTTTACCGCTCAATTTTTCCACTTTGGAAACCACCGCCATGGGTTTTGTTTGTGCATTCACCAACTGAAAACAAACAGTAACGAGTAGAATAAATAATAACTTTTTCATTCTTGTTTAGTAAATTATGGGACAATCATTGCCAAAAGCAACATCGGCATTGACATTAAAATCAAAGGTTAAAAACTCAAAATGCAACCCCAGTGCGCCATACACAAACGTAGGTTTGGGAAGTCGTCCCTGAAGTAAAAAAGCGGTACTCAAAGAGCAAATCGTAAAGTCTTGCCGAACTTCACCATCAACGATCTTTTTCACGCCCAATCCACCATTGACATACCCATACACTTGTCCCATTAAGTACCAACGATTAATTCCAATCGGATCGCTTGAACCTTGACAATGGGCGGTTGGCGACACTTTCATCAGCATCACATCAAAACCACCACCAAATCCTGCACCTGCATAGCCATACCAATTGCCCGCTAGGTTCATTTGCCTGTAAATACTTGAACTAAATTGCATTCCTGTTACAAAGCCGTTCCCAGTGGAAAGTGCATTTTGATCAATGTTGACAAGACTTCCTGCACCAACTAGGTTGGTAACATAAGAAGGTGGCGAAGGCAAAGGATCAATTTGAGTTCCAATCATAAAGTAAGCGTTCACATTGAATAAACCTGCCAATGTCAATGATGCGCGGTTCGATGGTCGATTCAACCAGAAATACCAATCGGTTTGATCAACATGGATTTTAAGGTTTACATTTCCGTTTAAGACGTTCGGAACATATACAACAGCGTCTAATTGTGCATCAAAGATTTTAGCGTTGTTGTCATAGCCTATTGCGACTGTTCCATATACTTTATACACATTTGGGTTCGCCCTTTCATTACGTGTTACCATCATGTAGGCATTACCCATAAAATCAATGGAAGCAAAACCACCATTGGGATTAAAGGCTACAATTAGCATGGCTTCACTGTTAAAGACATCTTCATGAAGCGTGTTTTGAATGGCAACACCCGCCCTAAATTCTAGCCCTTTATTGGCATCAGGAACAAAGGGAATTGCGCCGTTTGAAGGATTTCCAGCAGGTGAATTGGTTGCACCAAGTACACGCGCCAAAACTTGGGAATCGGTTGTTGTGGTATTCACACGATTCATTACACCTCCATACAATTGAGAGATTGAAAGAGTTGCGCTAATAGGAATATTTACAGGAACAGCTGCATCTAAAAACCAGTACTTGTAATCGGGCATTTTACCAAAACCAACAGACACCATTGCAGGGTTGTCCATCATGGGTTTTAGTCGGAAGGAAATACTTCCATAAAACAAATCACCAAAGGTGGGGTCGTCTTTTCTGACAGCAATTACTCCTGTTAAACTAAAGGGCGTAGTATTGAGATCAATTGCAATATTATCAATTGTTACCTGATCAAATGCAAGATTGGTACGTCCTAGTGCGTTTGTTTGGCGAGTGGTTTTGATATTCAAGCCTGTTGATACCGAAAACGAATTAGGTGAATTACCTAAATTCAAACTTACTTGCGCTCTCAATAACAATTCGTTTTGTGGTGTTGTATAGAAAGAAAGCGCATCGAGTGAAATTGGAAAACGCATTACACGGTTACTGTCTGTACTTGAACCAACAAGTGCAAACGTTCCCGCAGTAATAACGGGTGCGGTATGAATGATCGTTAAGTTCTGAAAAGAAATATCGCGCATTTGTGAACCATCGCGGTTGAATGTCCACAATCCACTTAGAATCGCTTTTGGTCTGAATTCATTGTTAACCGATTGAACTTGTAAGACAGACGAAGGATGAATATTGAGTGTAGAACTAAAGGCAGGAACAGGAATAGC
>JAYSRF010000089.1:0-12427 GCA_043721195.1 Fluviicola sp.
CAGGAGCTACAACGCATTCGAATATTTGGGACAACACAAATTCACATTATGCAGGTTCTTCTGTGATGTACAGTGCTGCTTCCAATCAAGTATATTTGTTGGCAAACAACAGTGTTATTCATCAATTTCAAGTCACTTTTTGTGATCCAAATACAGGAGCAATTCTGACCAATTTATTCAGCCATACACCAGCTGGTTATCCAATTGGAGGTGGAGTAGATGTCAACGGATTCCGCTTGCAAGAATCTATAACTGGTGACATCATCATTGGCGGATACATTACAGCTTGGGGAACAACTTATTTCCCAACGATCATCACTCCGTTTCAAGTTACGCTTGACCCAACTTTAAATGTAGCGTTGGCTTTCAGATTATTTCAATCGGATAATAATTTCAATTCTGGCGATTATTTCAAAATGGTTGGAAACTCAGTTTATATCAATACGCCGGATATCATTGCTTACAATCCACACTTTGATAAAACGTATTTAGTGAATCCGAATTCGAATTTTGGTGGATACGATCTATTGGTTAGTCATCCTATTGACGAGCTTAAATGTGATAAACTTGTTTTGACAAACTCGCTTATTCGCACACCAATAAGTGTTGGACCAGCAAGTACTCCTTGGCTACCTATTAATTCGGGTCTTTATTCGGAAAATCCGATCGGTAGAAATTGGAAAGAAGACTACTTATGTAAACAAAAAAGTGGAATGATTGCAAATGATAATCAGTCTGGTGAAGTAACGATCTACCCTAATCCAGCAACTGAACTCATTACTGTTACTTCGGAATCGGCTATTCGTTCCATGAAAGTGTTGGATTTAAATGGTGCGTTGGTTCAGACAGTTGAAATTACTTCTGAGGTTGCTACTGAATGGACGGTTTCCATCGCTCCATTAAAAGCAGGTGTTTACCTTGTTGAAATGAAAGACAGCGAAGGAATTATCAGCCGTCAACGATTTGTAAAAGACTAAGTTTATTTCCTACTACACTAACGAAAACCCTATCGCATTGGTAGGGTTTTTGTCGTTTAAATACGTATAAATGGGTTCTAAAAAGCCAGCTTAACCGACAATCCTGTATCTAATCCGGCAGCAAAACCGCCACCGCTACCTAGTTCCACCATGGGTTTAAAGTCAAGACTAATTGCAACTGGTGCTACAGGTATTTTAAACTCAAGACCAATCACAGCGTCAACACCGTAACCAGAACCACCATTTACATACGAATAACCACGCTGTTGCACGATGTACCATTTATTATAACCCGATTTACCAGTGAAATGCGCACCACCACCTGCGTATAAGAACAAACTACGAAGTTTGGTGATTTGTACATGCTTTTCAACCAATAAGGTCGTGGCTAAACTGCCGTGCCAATACCCAATAATACCATCTAAAGCTACCGATTCTGTGAGGAATCCTTTCACGGTTAAACCAGAAGTCGCGCCAGAAGTGCCAGCTCTGAAACCAATTGCCCAGGAATAATTGGGGCGGTATTGACTATAACTTACAGCAGTACTGCACAATACGAGGGATATTATCAAGTAGCGTTTCATGAGCGGAGAAATAACGGATTCCTACCTATAACGCAGATTTTTGATTGGTTACAAAAAAAAGATGACCGTTGCAAAAAACCATTACTCATCGTTACTTCAAAAATTCAACATCCTCATTTACTAGCGTAAACTGCGGTGTTAAATTTTAATCGCGCCTCGATTAATGAATTTTGCAACGGTCTTTATAATCGAACAGCGGTTAATAATGAAACAATCATTGATTGGATTCATTTTGTTCATTTGAACAAATCAGTCGATTGATTGTTAACGAAGTATGTGGAAAAGATTCATCTTGTTTTTGGTCCTTAATTTTGGCGCATTGGCCCTAGGAGGTTTCCTAATGTCGAACCCAGCAACTAATTTGTGGTATAAAAACCTTCATCAAGCACCTTGGACACCACCAGGATGGGTTTTTGGAGCAGCTTGGTTTACAGTGATGATCTTTTTTTCAATCTACATGGCATCTGTGCTCAAAAACAGTGTAAATAGAGCGAAATGGATCATACTTTTTTCCATTCAATTTGTACTAAATGTAGCCTGGAACCCTGTTTTCTTTCGTTATCACCACATTGGATTTGGATTGGTTGTCTTACTATTACTCTTCGTTGTATTGCTACTGATGGTTTACCAATCAAAAGAGGCGCGTAGAAAAACACTTCCTTTTTTACTTCCTTATTTGATCTGGATGTGTGTTGCAATTTCACTGAATGGATATATTTTTATGTACGCTTAAACTAGGTAGGTAAAGCATCACGTATCTTCTTCTTTTTATTGAAACAACCACATGCATGGCTGATGTAAACTATTGAACCCTCTTAACTCATTTTTTACTAATTTCGTAGCCTTGGAATCGTTAAATACACATGATATAGAGATGCTTGTAAATCGCCTTAAATCGGGCGATCAAACTTCCTTTGGTGAATTGTATGATCGGTATTCCGGTGCACTCAATGGGATTATTTCCCGAATAGTGCTCGATTCTGAAGCCAGTCAAGATGTATTGCAAGATACGTTTGTTAAAATCTGGAAAAACATTCAACGCTACGATGGATCAAAAGGTAGTCTGTTTACGTGGATGTTAAACATAGCGCGGAATACTTCCATTGATAGTCTTCGGAAACTTAAAAAAGAAGGGAAGACGGAAATCCAAAACATTGAAAATACCGTAGATGTATTTGGAGTTGTTCAACAGAATGTCAATTCAATTGGATTGAATAAATTGGTAGAACAGTTGCCAGCCGAGCAGCGTTTGATGATCGAATATATCTACTTCAAAGGATATACACACCAAGAAGTATCAGACGAATTGAAGATGCCGCTTGGAACCGTGAAAACACGCACACGATTGGCAATGCGTGAATTACGTAAATGGTTTACACTTTTAGTACTGTGGATGTAAATGAATACATAGCATCAGGAATCCTTGAGTCAGTTGTACTCGGTCTTGCATCCGATCAGGAAGTACGTGAAGTGAACTGCCTTTCCGAAATCTATCCAGAAATCAAGGAAGAGTTAATTGCTATTGAGGAAGCGTATGAAAAAATGGCATTCGTATCCGCTGTTGATCCTGCTCCTCATATAAAAACAGCTGTTTTAGCTGCGATAGCCAACGAAGCACAATTAACGGTCAATGAAAACAAATCGGAAGCAAAAATCATCGCTTTTCCAACTCCAACAGAAATAACAAAATCCAATCCATGGAAATGGTTAGCTGCTGCCTGTGTTGTGCTCTTTGTGGGCACTGCTGTGTTGTGGATTTCTAGCACCAATCAATCCAACGAACTTGCCAATAAAGTAGCGAAACTTGAAACCAAACAAACACAGGATCAGCAAGTATTGATCGCCATGCAACTGGAAGAAGATCATTTTCAAGCAATCGAATCAGTGATCACGGACCATTCCATGAAAAAAGTGATTTTGATGGGAACTTCAAAAGATCCGAAAGCGTGCGTGCATTTTATGTGGAGCGAAGACAAACACAAGGGAATTATGGTGGCTGAATGCATCACCAGTCCGCCAAAAGAGATGCAATACCAATTATGGGCAATTGCAGCTGGTAAACCTGTCAGTTTAGGCTTGTTTGATTACGATGAAGTAATGGACATCACTGATCCATTTGATGTAGAAATGGGGAATATTAGTGCATTTGCCATCACAATGGAGAAAAAAGGAGGTAGTCCAACGCCAACCATGGAAAACATGATTGTTACTGGAACGATCAATAGTTAAATATTCCCAACGTTTGTCATTCTGACCATCAATTGTATCTTTAACATTTAAAGTACTATGATTCGTCCAGCATTGTTACAATCGGGTGATACGATTGCCATTGTTTCTCCAGCAAAATCAATTGAAGCTCACCATGTTCATTTTGCACAGACTTTTTTTGAGCAAAAAGGAATCCGCGTTATTATTGGTCAACATGCACTGGGTCAACACACCTATTTTTCTGGAACGGATGCTGAGCGTTTAGCAGATTTTCAACAAGCACTCGATGATCCTTCTGTAAAAGCAATTATTTGTGCACGTGGCGGTTACGGATGTGTGCGAATTGTAGAACAAATTCAATGGGCCAATTTATTACGTGAACCAAAATGGATTGTTGGTTTCAGCGATATTACTGTTTTACATCAAAAAGCCACGAGTCTTGGAGTTGCAAGTATTCATGCTACAATGCCCTTAAACTATCAGGAAAATAGCACTGAAGCACTCGAATCTTTGTGGAACAGTCTCTCAAAAGGTGAAGTTCAACATACCTGGGAACCAACTCCAAACAACAAAATAGGGGAGGCCTCTGGAACATTAATTGGTGGAAATTTATCCATTCTATTCAGTTTATTGGCAACTCCATTGTGCCCGATTATGGAAGGGAGTATTTTATTTATTGAAGATGTTGGTGAGCAATTCTATCACCTTGATCGCATGTTACAAACCCTCAAACTTGCAGGTATTTTAGACAGAATCAGTGGACTTATCGTTGGTGGTATGACAGACATGACCGATACAGCGACTCCAACCAATTGGTCAGTGGAACAGCTAGTTTTGGAACAGTTTCATTATCGAAAAATTCCCATTGCGTTCAACGCTCCTATTGGTCATATTACAGATAACCGAGCTGTTATTTGTGGGATTGAAGCACAATTGGAGGTGACTTCTACTGGCGTTAGATTGATTCAATAAGTTCTAATAAGCTTAATTACATATCATTTAAAATACAACTATGAAAGTTTTCCTGCTCGCTTTTTTAGTGTTTAGTACAATTACTTTCGGTCAAAAAATTGACACACTCAATGGCTTTCTGTCTAAAGAGCAAGGTGAAGAAATCAATTATTTTTCTCCTTTACATCAATTTGCTCCAAACGCTTTATTGACACGCGCAAATGGTCAAATGCCTATTGCGTGGAATGCACCTATTTATTCAGGAACCAAAAAAAACGTTTGTTATGAATTACTCATCGGTCATTCTACAGGAACGAGTTCTGGTGAACGCCATTTTGATGTTTTTATGAATGGGCGTAAATTGTTTACAATTACCACTTCTCCCAAGAAAAACGGATACTTTGAATTAACACAAGCTGTAAAAAAGAACCTAGGCTTTACATTTCTATTACAAGAATACGATGTCAATAATGATGCGTTTGGCAAATTGTATCTGACCCTTCCTGCTAGTTATGTAAAAAAGAATGCTGTCATCTCAATAATTGGTCAACAGCAAGAAAGCCGCGATTGGTTAATGGTTTTTATGTACCAAAAAGGATTGAAAATTGAAGCGCAACCGACACAACTCATTACCCGCAAAGAAAATAAACGGCAATTGAATGTGGTGGTTGATAATCCGTATTCGGATGGTTCAATTTTGCGCATTCAATCTGCACATTTCACAGCCGAAAAAACGCTCGTGAAAGGATTCAATCAATTGAGTTTTCCTGTTTACGATAAAGCCTTTTCTGGAAATGACACCCTAACATTTACCATCAACAGAAACGAATTAATTACTAAAATCGTGAGCATTCCGCCTTTGCGCGAATACAGTTTTCAGATTGTTCATCATTCGCACAATGACATAGGGTATTCGCACCTGCAAACGGAAGTAGAGCGCATTCAAATTAAGAATATAAAAGACGCCCTGCGGTGGATAGAACAACCACACATCGGTACAGAAAAACCGTTTTGGCACATTGAATCCTTGTGGGCAGTAGAAAATTTCTTGCGATCGGCGAGTGCAGCTGAAGAAGCACAATTTGTACAAGCTGTAAAAAACGGGAACATCATCCTCTCTGCTAATTACGCCAATATTCTTACCGGTTTATGCCGACAAGAAGAATTGAATTGGGTGTTGGAATATGCGAAAGCGTTAGAGAAAAAATACGGTTTTCACATTCAACATGCGATGATGACAGATATTCCAGGAATTACCTGGGCTGGACTCAATTCGTATGTAGAAAACAACATTCCATACTTGTCTTTGGGGCCTAATTATGTGGAAAGTTTACCCGATAAAGGCGATCGAGTTGGTGGTGTAATCAAGGAGCAAGGTGATGAGGTTTTCTATTGGAAACCCGATTCTAGTTCCACTAAAAAACTCTTGGTTTGGACGGCTGGTAAAGGTTATTCGTTTTTTCACGGAATCACTGAGAGCGAAAAACAACAAAAATGGGAACAACGTATTTCCAATTATTGCAATGAGTTGGCGATCACTAATTACCCTTATGATTTGGTGCAATTGCGGTACACAAAGAACGCTGATAATGGACCTGTAGATACACTTTTGTCTGCTTTTATTCAACAGTGGAATCAACAGTACAGTACACCACAATTGACCATTGCTTCATTGGATGAATTGTTTCACACCTTTGAAGAAACATACCAAGAAGTAATTCCCGTTCGAACTGGAGAGATTTCGCCTTATTGGGAAGATGGTGCTTATTCTACAGCTGTTGAAGAAATGCAAAATAGGCAATTAACAATTCAAACAATTGCATTGGAAGTGTATGTGAAAACGACTGGTCGATATGCTGAATACCAACCCGCTTTTGCACGTTTACACCGCAATATCATTTTGTTTCATGAACATACTTGGGGCGCATGGTGCAGTATTTCTGATCCAGAGATTTTCTTTACTACCGAACAATGGAGAATCAAACAATCATTCTTGGATGCAGCACAACAAGAATACGATCAACTTGCAAAAGCATTTTCGTATGTATACATGCCTCAATTTACTGTAGCAGATCCTGCCCACACCATTACTGATTTTGTTGTAGATGAACAACACGGAGGTTTGAAATCACTCCTTGTAAACGGTCAAAACGTTGTTTCTACTACTTCCGATTATCGCTTCTTTGAACCCATTTATTCCTTAGGAATTAATCCAATGGTTGAACACAGATCAACTTCGGTTACGATCACTTTACTGGAAGATTCACCCAAGCGGAAAACGGTTCAGGTCACAACAACATTGCCTTCAATGCAAACAATTTCCATTACGTATACCTTATTGAAAAAATGGAATCGCCTTTTTTGTCATTATGTGTTCGATAAAGCAATTGAAAAGAACAAAGAATCCATGCACATTGCGTTTCCTTTTCACCAAACACCCACAGCTATTCAATATGGTACGTTGCCTCATTTAGTTTCCTTGAATAAAGATCAACTTCCAGGTTCCAACAACGATTTTATCTGTGTAGAAGATCGACTTGTTGTAGTCGTTGATTCGTTGAAAATGGTCATTCGTTCTCCAGAAGTCAACCTTTTTGAAATCGGTGAAATGATCAATGAAGACAAAGAAAATGGCGTTAAGAAATGGAGAACTGAAACTGCTTCATTGGACCAATTATTCCTCTATGTGTTTAATAATTACTGGCACACCAATTACAAAGCATACCAAGAAGGACGCATGGATTTTGAAATAGAGATTTCGTTTGAGTGATGGCAAAAAAAATAGCCACCCAAACGGATAGCTATTCTCATAATACAGTAAGAATGAAATTCTATAACTTGATGAATTTTACAATTTCCAATGTTTCCTGATTTAAAAATTCTACATAATAAACACCAGGGATTAATTCTGAATTTTCCAACGAAACAATATTTGCGCCTTTGACTAAGCTAGCACGTTTCATATAAATTTCTTTTCCTTGCGCATCTTTGATGTGAAATGTTCCAAACGTATCGTAAGCAGATTCGATGGATAAAGAAATTGATTCATTCACAACTGGATTTGGAACTACATTCATTAGGAATCCATCCATCAGTTGACCTCTACCATTAACAGCAGTAATAGAAACTACTTCTGATGTACCATTATAATCTGTTTGGGAAAGTCTATAGTAAAGAATTGGCGAACCATTAACAGCTTCTGTGTTATCTAGAAAATTGTAGGTGGTACGGAAGGTATGGTCACCAATAGAAGGAACAGTTGATATTGATTCCCAATCAAGTCCATTGATGGAGCGTTCAATGGTAAAATAGTCATTGTTGCGTTCTGTTTCTACCACCCATTTCATATAAGCTTGTTTCTCGAATCGTTGAACGTCAAAACTGATCAATTCTACTGGCAATAACACACATCCACCAGTTATATTGGTCAAGGTATAACTATACGTACATTGATCACCAGCGAAACCATCTACCATTAAGTAAGCGCATTGTCCTGCAGAAAGCGTTAGTACACTCGAGTTAAAACTACTTCCTGGTGCTGACGGACTTGGAGCATTTTGAAAATTCACTAAATTACCACTTGTACCAGTAAAGATTGACATTTGCAAGCCATTATTTGGCGCTGAAAACAAACACGTACCAACAGTAAAATTCACCTGCCATTGCCCAGCATTTGCAGAACAGAAATTAAACCATGAATCATTGTTAATCACATAAGGAACATCATTTCCAAGTGTACCACATGTCCCACAAGTTGTTCCAGCATTACCATCTAAATTTGCCAATCCTGTACCAGAACCAGAAGGGTAATATCCAGCAGCATTGTTACCATTAAAAACAGTGCCACATGCGTTGATTACGGCGGCTGCGTTTACTGTATTGTTGGTTGCAGGAATACTTACTCCAATGCAAAAAGATGCGGTACCAGAATTAGAACCACCACAATCTTTATTGAGAATTTGAATGAGGTATTGTTGTCCAACAACTAAACCAGTCAATAAATTATGATCACCTGGATCTCCTGCGGCAATAGCATTTTCGCAATAAACAGATTGTAACGCAGTTGGTAAACAACCTGCGCCAGCTGCAAATGGGCCGTAAACGGCTAAAGCGGTAGCGCAATTGGTAGGAATTAAACTATTATAATCAACAACCATTGAGGTTGAAGTAGCAGTAAATCGAAACCAACTCGTACGATCAGTAACTCCACCACCACCGAATCCAGTACAGGGAGGGGCAACTTCACCCACTTGGGTATTGTCACCCACCGTATTGGCAGATAAACAAGCCGCTCCAGGTGTTAGTGTTATTGCCGAAGCACAATTATTGTTCACTGATTTTTCAAATTCGAAAATATCATAGTTTTCAAATCCTTTTAGTGGAGTTCTAAACTCAAAATTGAGACTGTCTACTGTGGTAAAAGTGATTTGTTGTGAAAACCAATAGAAAGGTAGGAGTAGAAATAAAGTAGATAAAGTGCACTTCATAAAGCGTAAGTTTGTAGTAATGAACAAATTTAAACTTTATTTTTTGTTTGAATTATTGAAAGTGCTAAAAAGAAGCGTCAAATTCAGCAGCCATTCATTCGATGGCAATACTCTTTAAAATTCAAGTGAATAACATATTAAACCGATTTAGTTAGCGGATAAACAGTTAAATAATAGACATAAACAAGTTTAAAATGATAATTTTATCTATTAGAATTCCAATAGTACGAATATTTTAACGCTTTTGCTACTGAAGTGTTATCGTTCCAATCGAATTAATTTGATTGCCACTGACAACATTATTGGTTAATGTTTGACTGGAGTAAGCTTGATTGGTTGGGATAAAATCAAGTTGATAGTTACCAGAAAGACCTGAGAACTGAAAAAAACCATTCGCTTCAGGAATAGCAATTAAGGTATCATTACCTTTAATAGCAGCGACATAGGCAAGTGCGTCTGCTGGTAATAACGTTCCATTGATTCGTCCATTTGTAGCTGCACTGAAACTGTGTAATACAGGATTTAATTGATAAGTACCATTTCCTAACTGTACAACGGACTTTCCTGCATCAAAATCCAACCATTCAATCAAGGTGCTATTGGCGTTAATAGTTGAATTTATAGTTAATTTTATCCCGCTTTGTTGAGCTGAAGGAACACTAAGATTGTGAGAAACGCCATTTACAACAACACTATTGTTTGTGCCCAAAATCAACCTTATTTGAGTGATTGTTCCGGTTGGTAAAGTTGCATTTGATAACAATGTATCCAACCCATTATCATAGGCCAATAAGTCATAAATCCCAGGGACTTGAGGTCCAATATCCACCCATCCAACTGTACTGATGTTCACGGAAACATCTGCAATATCTACATATACATGATCGTAATCAGCTGGCGAGTCTGTTAAACGTAAGATATAAGAACCGTACTCCTGATTGGCTTCTTCGTCCTTTTTACACGAAACAATACATAACGTTAGCAGCAGAAGTATGAGTAGTTTTTGCATCGATGAAGAATTTCGAACAATATTACTTCTTTTTTAGTTAATAGAAAATTAAAGCCGTACGGGCGTGCTATTTTTAACAAATTGAGTTGTAGACTAAACTACATGCTTCAACAAAGAACAGTATTTTTGTGCGCACCTCAAGTGAGCAATAGCAGCAATAATTCTATGGAAGATAGCATCAATAAATACGATCCACTCAATTTTCACGTAGTGTTGGTTGAACCACAAATCCCCAATAACACGGGAAACATTGGGCGATTAGGAGTTGCAACGCACAGTCGGTTACACTTAATTCACCCGTTAGGTTTCGAATTAACAGATGCTCGGGTCAAACGCGCTGGACTTGACTATTGGCCTGATCTAGAATTGCAACAACACGCCACTTTTGAAGATTGGTATCAAACGGTTGAAGATCCATCGCGGGTATTTTTCTTTTCGGCACGGGCTGAACAATCCTTTTATGAGTTGGAACTTCAAGCGGGCGATTATTTTGTGTTTGGCAAAGAAGCCGAAGGACTTTCACCAGCATTAATAGAGCGGTTTCAAGACAAGTTGGTTAAAATTCCTTTCCCAGGAAAAGTGCGGAGTTTTAATTTAGCCAATGCCGTTTCAATGGTGTTGGGAGAGGGAATGAGGCAGTTGAAATAGAACTTCTTTTTCATCTATTGTTATGTTCCACTGATCGCGCTATTGAGTGTTTAGGTTAATTGGTGGATGTTCGGAAATCATTTAATAGCTAATGGATTAGCCTGCAATTTTTATTAAATCTTCTCTAAAAAGAACCGTATTACACGCTTTTGAAACACTGTCTCCCAAGAAGAAAAGACCAGCATCTGCAAATAAATAAAATTTTGCTTCAAAAGAAAGCAACAAAACCGCATGATCATCATTTATCGTACCTACAGGTAAAAAGTCTATCCCTACTAATCTTTCAAGTTGAGACATCGTGTCACTGCTCGTGCTTTCAATACCTGCGTCCGTGTTTAAACGGATATCTTGATAAAAACCTTCAGGCGTAACTCGTTTAACTTTAATATTCCAAAATTCGGACAACAATTCCTTCATCAAAATATTAGGCACTTTATATCCTCCAAGTCTAAAATCACTCAGCATATAGTCAATTTCTATTCGCCGACCTTCGTACCAACCTGCCTCCTCCAAAAATGGTTTAATTTCTTTTAACATTGAATTTCAACTAGAATGATGTGTTCGTTTTTTGTAAACTCGATTAAAAATGTAGCATTACTCTTTCGGTTTCCTTTTAAAACTATTTTCGTTATTTGAAAAACTGTACCTTTCTTTTTTGTATTCTAAGATGTTCATCTTGTGAATTCTATAGTGTTCACATAGATACCTTCCTCAGGATCCTTTACAGATTTTATCACTAACTCATTATAAGATCTGTTTTCTTCAAGAATTACTCCTAAAGCTTGAGATTTAAAAAAAATAGTATCATTTCTAATGAACAAGTCATTGTCAAATTGCAAAAAATCTCCGGAAATTCTATAACCACTATCATGTTGCCAAGTCTGATTCTTAATGAAGTCATAATCGAGTCTGCTCCCACAAGAATGGAGTACAAGTAGTATTGTTAAACTAAGGATGATTTTTTTCATAGTGTTAAATTTTTGTTTCAAATCTAGCTCTTTGTCTTATAGCAACAATTGTAGATTTTCATTTTATCAAAAGTTGTTTACTTAGCTGGAGCATTATAGCAGATAAAAAGAACTTTCATCGGCATTTTAACTAAAGCGATTTTAAAACAAAACCGTATCTACAACTAATTAATATCATAAAAACTCCATTTAACTTTTAAACTACATTCTCCTAAATTAAGACGAAATTCCGAGATCTTATTGAGATTTGTACATCATAACTTGTGTTATAAACAACTACTTTTTGTTGCAATTGTCCATCTTACCAACCTTTCTTTTGTAACTTTACACACCTTGTTGGTTATATTGCTATAAACCCCAATTCTATGAAAATCCTGCTTTCCATACTACTCATGTCGTTTTGCATTACTGCAACGCTTGCACAAAACGGCTATACCTTAAAAATCAAGGATACGAAAGGTCAACCAATGAAAAATGTGGTGGTAACTGCTGAGAATAAAGCAGAAAATGTATAGGTTCCCGGCTCAACTAAATTGAACACTGCACTACCAGTAGCATCTGTTGTTGCTTTTAAGGTCACATTTTCTGCTTTATT
>JAYSRF010000090.1:0-1818 GCA_043721195.1 Fluviicola sp.
AACAAAGTGTCGAAAGCTAGAATTACAGAAATTATAACTGATGCTTTGACCATTGAAAGAGAATTTATTACAGAATCATTACCAGTTTCTTTAATTGGAATGAATGCTGTATTAATGACGCAGTATTTAGAATTTGTTGCCGATAGATTGTTGGTAGAATTAGGATGTGACAGAGAATACAATTCCTCAAATCCATTCGATTTTATGGACATGATTTCCCTACAAGGAAAAACCAATTTCTTTGAAAAACGCGTTGCCGAATACCAAAAAGCAGGTGTGATGGGTAACAAAGAAGATCAAACGTTTAGCCTAGACGAAGAATTTTAAGGCACACCAGTTAACCAATTTTATAGAAAACAACAACCCAAAATATAGGAGAACGCACTATGTACGTTATAAAAAGAGACGGAAGAAAAGAGGCAGTGAAATTTGATAAGATCACTGCGCGCATCATCAAGATGTGCTATGGCCTCGATCCATTGGTGTCGCCAGAAGCGGTAGCAATGAAAGTGATTGAAGGTATTTACGATGGTGTATCGACAACCGATTTAGACAACCTTGCGGCAGAGGTTGCAGCGGCTAAAACAATCGATCACCCAGATTACGCATTGTTGGCGTCTCGTATTGCGGTATCCAATTTGCACAAAGACACCAAGAAATCGTTCTCCGATGTCATGGAAGATTTGCACAAGTACATTGACCCTAAAACAGGTCAACGTGCATCTTTACTTGCTGATGATGTGTACGAAGTCATTTCAAATAACCGTGATTTATTGGATTCAAGTATCATTTATGATCGTGATTTCCGTTATGATTATTTTGGGTTTAAAACATTGACGCGTAGCTACTTGTTGAAAATGAACGGCGAAATAGCTGAACGTCCACAACAAATGATCATGCGTGTTGCTGTTGGAATTCACAAAGGTGATTTGGCACAAGCCATCAAAACGTACCACTTAATGTCGGAAGGTTGGTTCACACATGCAACACCAACGTTATTTAATGCAGGTACTCCAAAACCACAAATGTCATCTTGTTTCTTGTTAACCATGAAAGAAGATAGCATTGATGGAATTTATGATACACTTCGTTCTTGTGCGAAAATCTCGCAATCGGCTGGAGGTATCGGTTTAGCTTTACACGATATTCGTGCAACTGGATCATACATCAAAGGAACAAACGGAACATCAAATGGAATCGTACCAATGTTGCGTGTGTTCAACGACACTGCGCGTTATGTAGATCAAGGTGGAGGCAAGCGCAAAGGTTCTTTCGCAATGTATATCGAGCCTTGGCATGCAGATGTTTTTGATTTCTTAGACCTTAAGAAAAATCATGGTAAAGAAGAACAACGTGCACGTGATTTATTTTACGCCCTTTGGATTCCTGATTTATTCATGAAACGTGTGGAAGAAAATGGAGAATGGACGTTAATGTGTCCACACGAATGTCCAGGTTTATCTGATGTTCACTCGGCAGAATTTGAAGCATTATATACTAAATATGAAGCTGCAGGAAAAGGTCGTCGCACAATTCCAGCACAAGAACTTTGGTTTAAAATAATGGAATCTCAAATTGAAACGGGAACTCCTTATATGTTGTATAAAGATGCAGCAAACTCTAAGTCTAATCAACAAAATTTAGGTACAATTAAGTCTTCTAACTTATGTACCGAAATTATTGAATATACAGCACCAGATGAAATCGCGGTGTGTAATCTAGCTTCATTGGCTTTACCAAAATATGTAACTGAAAATCAAGAATTTGATCACCAAAAATTATTTGAAGTTACCTACCAAGTTACAATGAACTTAAACC
>JAYSRF010000091.1:0-38048 GCA_043721195.1 Fluviicola sp.
ATCAACGCCCTGAATGAAGCGGTAAATAAGTATGTTGAAGAACGTAGTTTTGAAATTTTTCAAGCCCTAGGTGGAACTGCCGAAATGTACCAGAATGTATTGGTGGCTGCTGGTGATGGTTCGGAAACTTCAGGATTGTTAAATGAACGTGAAAAAGACGAAAATGGTCGTTGGAACAAAGGTCTTCCAAAGGCTGTTGGTTTGTTTCCTTACCAAGTAAAACTCATTATTCCTGAAAAACGCAAAAAAACAGCATTGGAAACCTTGCGTTTTGCAACTACTGATTTTGTTACGGCTGGTGAAGGAAAATTGACACAATTACACTTTGATGTCTGGGGATATAATAGTGAAAAACAAACAACGGTTGTGATAGAGCGAAATGGTCTTTCCTATCATTTATTTGGATCGGATGAAACTCGTTTCCTAACTCCCGATTCGTCCTTTACAAAAGGGAAAACATTTCAAACAGTAATCAATGATTTGGAACACACCAAAATTGGCGACCTCAAAGAAAAAATTTACGGTAAAAAAGGGTTCGATTACCAGATTGAATCTTGTAAAAAGAAAAAAGACGATACGGAACTCAAGATCGAGAAAAACGAGAAGGAGTATTCTGATATGACACGTTCTCCTATCACAACGCGAGATAAAGCACCAAGAAGTGTGCGTAAAGCTCGTAACAAAGCCATTAAATCAGGTAATACGACAGATGGAAAACATCAACCAAAAACAGATTCACAAAAACCTAAACGAGGAAAAGGTCAGTCTGAAATTGTAGAATTGTACAATCAGTATGATTATTACGTCAAAAAAATCGCTGACTTGGAACGCGAAAAACAAGAAGCAATCGACTTAATGGCGATCTACCAACGACGCTTGGATCAATACAAAGAGGTGATGGGTTTAAATTGGGCTACGTATACTGAAAAAGATGGTTTGTACACGTTCCAAGATTCTACCACATTTGATAGTTACACACAGGAATTTACCTTCCGAGCAGATACGTTGAAAACACCTTTTGAAGTGCGTCTTATTGCAATCCCTTATGGTTCACTTTCCGATGAAGCGGATGAAGTCATGTTACATGTCAACCTCATTGATGCTGAACCAGGTTTCGACGCACGACTACAACTCGATTTATTGGATGCCTTTGCTCCAAATAGTTGGACCTTAAATCAATCGTTGTTCACACAAGAAGATAGTGTTGCTGTCCGTCAGCTCTTTGAAGGATTACTCGATAAAAAAACGCCTGTAAAAGCTGTTTCGCGTGGACAAGGAATTGGTTCTTGGAACGGCTTACAAACGACCCGTGCAGTGGAACGCTCAGAATGGACGAGCTATCCCGGTTCAACAACAGAAGAACAGCAAGCTAATCGCATGAAAGAAGAATATGCACGTTTGCGTTGTTCTCAAGTCAATGTTACATTGAATCGAGGTGTTTTCATCGAAATCAACACGTATACAGATCCTGTAAAAACCAATCTTAAGGCGAGCAATACCACGATTCAAGAGGGTATCAATCGCTATAAATTGAGTGGAAACGATTACTTAAGCGCATTGCGAACTGCGACGATTATTCAAAAAATGAAAAGTGAATTAAACGTTTTGGCAGGAACCTATTTAACACGAGAAGAAGCCAAAATTGTCATTGATCGCTTGAATAAATCATTGGATGGTTTGCGTGTGAGTTGTGGTCCAACATCATGGAAATGGCAAGAATTATTAGGGCTGTGATTCAATTAGATCAGGAATTAAATTCACGAAGTACAATTGTTCTGTCGCTCGTGTAACTGCAGTATACAACCAACGAAGAAAAGCTTCATCAACTTGACTTTCTTCTACATATCCATGATCAACAAAAACAGCACTCCATTGTCCACCTTGTGATTTGTGGCAAGTAACAGCATACGCAAATTTGATTTGAAGCGCATTAAAATAAGGTGATTTCATGATCAATTGGTACCGCTTTTGTTTATTCCGTTCGTGGAAAAAGTCCTTTTCAATTTCAAAAAATAATTCGCGTAAAAAAGTGCGATTGAGATTGGGCGTTTCAACCGACAACGTTTCCATAAAGGCAACGGTTTCAAAACGATCCATTTCAGGATAATCAATCAATGAAACTTCTAAGTGAGCAAAACGAATATTGTACAAGGTTTCAATCCGTTTTACACGATGAACGCGCAGTAATTCGCCATTCGCAATAAAACCAGCTGCGCTTAACGGATCGATCCAAAAATAGTTGTTCTTCACCACCATGATTAAATCGCCACCAGCCAACTCTTCTTCCATGTATAAAATGCGGTTGCGCACATGTTGATTGTACAAATTTGCTCGCTTATTCGACCGCGTAACGATCATCACTTCCTCTGAACCATAACGATCATAAGCAGACTCAATCAATTGCACAATTTCATCGCCAGGAACGGGTTGCACATCTTTGAAATGTTGCAAATCCAATTGAGGTAATACATTCACTTTTTGCGCCATTCGAATGCGCGTTGCATTTTCTAGAATGCCCGATTGCGCATCTTGGCGAACAACGGATGTCAAACCAAAAACAGAAAAATGAATCGTAGAAAAATAATTCGCCAAGTATTCACTGCTTAATGCAGGACTTTCTAACGTTCCAACAGGTGGTAATTGACCTTCATCACCCAAGAAGATGAGTTTACAATTTTCGCCCGAAAAAACATAATTGATCACATCTTCGAGCAAATTTCGTGAAACAGAACCATCCGATTGCACGGAAAAATCGCCAATCATGGAAGCCTCATCGACTATAAACAACGTGTTTTTCGATTTATTAGGAGCTAGAAGAATTTTCGTTCCACCATCAGCAGTTCCATTGGCGAAATAAATGCGTTTGTGAATCGTAGTAGCCATTTCACCAGAACGCAACGCTAGAACTTTGGCTGCACGACCAGTTGGTGCCATCAATACTGATTTGATTTTATTCTGTTTTAATGCTTTAATATAGGCACCTAAAATGGAGGTTTTTCCAGTTCCAGCATATCCTTTTAAAATAAAACATGCTGGAGTTTCAGGAGAAAAGGTGAATGAAATCAATTCTCGGATTAATTGATCTTGCTCTACATTGGGTGTGTGCGGAAAGAATGTAAAACAATCCTGTAAGCATTTAGTGATTCGCTCATCTTCTACCATCTTTCAAAGATACAATATGATTTTACCTGATTCTCAAACTTTTTATAACTAAACTCCGTACATGAGTCTACAGAATCAATAGAAACTACCGTTCATCAGATAACCTGGTGTTTTAGGTCGTAACAGGCAACTTATCGATTTTTGACGAGTAATAGAAATAGAAGATAAAAACACCACAAAGTGTTTACGCAAAAAATAACAAATGATTAAAAAAAGAAGTATGGAAGCAATGAAAATGACCAGTAGAAAAAGCATAATTGTAGTGTTAGCCATTTTAATTATTTCTTGTTTAAGTCCAAAAAGCTATGCCGCCTTGTCAATTTCTGGCGTTTATCAAGGTCAGAATATCAAAATGAGCAATCCAGTATGTGATGACGGGTTTGGAATGTCTATTACCAAAATAGTTGTCAATGGGATGATTGTTCCTTTAAAATTTGATGGCACAAAAGCTGAAATTGATTTCACACTAATCGGAATAAAAGCGGGAACACCTGTTGAGATTTTCATCGATTATCAAAGCAATCGTTGTCCAGTTATTTACAATTCCAGTGTACTTTCTAATATGCTCATACAATTTGATGGGAAAGAAGTGATTGGGCAGACCGACACTACTTTCCAAGAGCAAGTATTAGACTACGCGAAATTATCGCCAAAAAGAGAAAAAGACGATTTTGAGTTTAAAAAGCCAGATTAATAAACACTTTATGTTCTGATAGAGAACCGAATCAATCAAACATGAATTAAGGTAAATTAATTCGCCGAAAAGGTATGATTGAGTTCATGCTTTTTTTGCTTTGATGTATTTCGAAAACCTATTCAGGAATTTTCTGATTGCTAAAGACCTTTATTCTGTTCTAAAAAGCACACGTAAAATTGCGAATTTAAGTGCTAAATTAAATCGTGTAAATTCGCAATTTTACGTGCCATTTACGAATTGAAAATCAACAAATTAACACCAGTAATATTTTCAAAGTGTTTTCCCTTTTTGAAAACCAAAATAACAAATACCTCAAAAAAGTACCGTTCAATCAATCAAACCATCCTTATAAAAAACAATCTCATAATTGTGTAATAAAAAACATTATTAAGAGTTATCATTAATAATTAAACAATTAAATCAAAAGTCATGGAAAAAAAAACTGTTTTCGGCAAAAAAAGAGTGGCAACTTGTTTGACTATTATTCTCTCAATTCTGAGCCCCGCAACGTATGCTAGTATTCACATTTCAGGAATTTACCAAGGAAAAAACTTGAAAATGAGTAATCCCGTCAGTGAAGATGGATTTGGGTATGCTGTTACCAAGATTGTAGTAAACGGGAACATTTTACCGTTGAAATTTGAAGGAACAACTGCGATTATTGATTTTAAACAACTGGCATTAAAACCAGGAGCGTTGGTTCTTGTAGATATTGATTATCAAAACAAACAATGTCCCGTGATTTACAGTTCAAATGTATTGGATCAAATGACCATTATTTACAATGAAAAGGACAGTGTTGGTCAAATTGATTCGCCATCAAAAAACAAACTCCTTGATTCAACACTTTACGATTTGGCAGAAATGACGGAAAAAGGTTGTTGTTTAAAGCCTGAATAAATTGAAAATGTAAAATTGAACTTCGCATTTCGACTACACTCTGTTGCGCTCAATGTAGCTCAGTTCATACTAATTGAAAATGAGTAATTAGTAGATGAAATAGAATGCTCGTCTTCTTATTTTTCAAAGTAACAACTCTTTAAAAATGATGCTACTTTGAAGTATAACAAGAACATAGAGCAAGGATATCAATCTTATTCACAAAAAGGTATGAAACGCATTCATGCCTTTTTTGCTTTGTTCAAATCACAGAACAGATTCACGCTCGTTTTTTTACCTTTACACCGCCAAGTAGCAGATATGGATAAAACACAACTTGCAATAGAGATCAATTCGACGCGAATGTCGGCCTTTCGGATCAACGGAACTTCTATTTCATTGATAGAATCGCAAAACTGTGTGAATAAATCAGACCTTGGTTACAAAGAGACATTAAAAGAATTGCTCACCGCTTGTGGTAACATGGATCAATTTGAGGCGTTTTCATGTTCTTATTCACAGGAGCAGTCAACGTTGGTTCCAATGCTATTATTTGGCGAATCAAAACCAGATGCGCTGCTAAATTTCACTTCGCATCAAGCTATTCCGCACGATGAAATCGATTATAATCGTCTACCAGAATGGAATATGGTGAATGTGTTCCGTTTGCCCATGTGGATTAAATCTGCATTAGTAATTAAAATTCCGCGTATTGTCATTCAGCATGAGTTGTCGCATGTATTGCGTTTCTTAACCACTGGATCAACCATACCTCAACGATCTCAACTGATTTTACAAGAAGGTCATTTTTGTTTGGTGGTTCGAAAAGACGGAGTTATAGCACATGGAAGTTATCAATCGTACCAATCTGCAGAAGATATTCTCTACCATATTTTGTATACCTATCAACAATTGGCAATTACCACCAAAGGCGAATTGTTTATTCAAGCTGGAACAGTAGCATTAAAAACAACAGCTGACAAAATTCAACAATTAATGCAACCAATTCCAATCTTTCAACCAATTACAGTCACAACTCATCTTCACGAACACATTAAATTCCAGACACTTTGCGTATAATTAGAGGTTTGTACAAAGCCAGGCGATTTTCTCCGCCCAAAACGTTTCCTTCACGTCCAACAACCGATTATGCCAAGGAAGGATTGTTCAATGTGTTGGAAAACCGAATCGATTTTGTCGATTTATCTATCCTAGATTTGTGTGCCGGAACGGGTAATATTTCAATGGAGTTTCTTTCGCGAGAGGCTGGAATGGTTACATCTGTTGATAAACACCCCGTCTGTATTCGCTACATGTACAAACTCAAACAGGAATTAAACATTGGTGACGAATGGCAAATTGCGAAGAACGATGTGCTCCAGTTTGCGGAAAAAACACCGTCGACGTATGACCTGATTTTTTCAGATCCACCTTATGACATGACCTTTCACCAACAATTGGTTGAGAGTATCCTTGAACGAAAATTGCTCAACCCAAATGGTTGGATGATTATAGAACATGGCAGACAAACAGATTTATCAAGTGTACCCCACTTTTTAGATGTTCGCCAGTTCGGAAATGTTTATTTTAGTTTCTTTAAGTTGGAATCAAACACATGAAAAAAGCCTGTTTTCCCGGATCATTTGACCCTTTTACAAAAGGTCATGAAGACATTGTTCGAAGAGCATTTTCGCTCTTTGACACCATCGTAATTGCGGTTGGTCACAACACATCTAAACAACCTTTGTTTTCGCTGGAAAGTCGATTGGCCCACATTTGTTCGTTATTTGAGGAAGATAAAAATGTTGAAGTCACCACGTATTCTGAATTAACAACCGATTTTTGTCAACGAATTGGATGTAGCCACCTGTTGCGCGGGTTACGTGACGGGAAAGACTTTAATTACGAGCAACCAATTGCTTTGATGAATCGCACAATGAGTGGAATTGAGACTGTTTTTTTACTTCCAGATCCAGCTTTATTAGCCATTAATTCTACAATTGTTCGCGAGATTTACAAAAATGGCGGGGAAATTGATGCATTTGTAACGAATGTTGAACAACTCGTTAAAATAGCATGAAATACTTATTGATATTCTTTATTGGAATGACGTTTTCATTCCAATTGTTGGCAGATGAAATTACGAAAATCACTGGTTTTGCTCCTAATTATGTTGGAAAACAACTAGATATCTTACAAATCACTGACTATTTATCCATGAAACAAGAACGGATTGCTTCAGTAACTGTTCAAGAGGATAGTACGTTTACCGTCAGTTTTTACTTAAAGACAACTCAAAAATTAGTTGTTTCCTGCAACAACAACTCTGGCTATATTTATGCGGCTCCAGGCGGTTCGTACGATATTTACGTTCCAGATAAAAACCCTTATGATCCTTACAGACCGTTAGGAAACAAAATTGAGGTTACATTTTATAGCTTAGATTCTACAGATATTAATTATAAGATTTTGACTTTTGATCGTTGGGTCGATGAGGTTTTGGCAACTTATTATACCAAAAACAATACGGAATCTGCCTATTTTTCTAAACGTATCGACACCTTCAAACAAGATATTGAAACGTACTATAAAAACGACACAGCTGACGCTTTTTTCCGTACACATATTCGATACACACTCGCTCGAATCGATAACATGCGTTTTATTGGAAGTCGGAATAAATATGAGAAATTCGATTTTTATTTGCGGAATACTCCTGTGAATTATCAAAGTGATACTTACATGGACTATGTGAATGTGTATTACGATAAATTGCTCATCTCTATTGATCGAGAAATCAACAACAAAATTTACCTTGCTTTATTAAAATCGAGTCCATCCTTGATTATGCATGCAATGGCAACTGAATATACCTTAAAGAATAATATTCGATTGCGTGAATTGGTTATGATTAAAACATTGGGGGATGCATTTTATGAAAAGGATTTCCCACAAACCAATATTCTAACGGTTCTCGACAGTGTTTCCAAATTTGCATTGTTTCCTGAAAACCGTGTCATTGCACTCAACATTGCTGCACGATTACTCGAATTATCATCAGGATCAAAGGCTCCAGATTTCACAATTGCTGGAAGTGCAGGGATTTATGACCTCAAAAAATACGTAGGAAAACATGTGTACTTGTTTTTTGTTTCTGCATCGAATACAGAATGTAAGAAGCAAGTCGAATTACTCGTGCCGATTTTCCAAAAGTATCAGTCAGTTGTCCAATTCCTAATGGTCATTAAAAATGATGGAAAATCGGATCAAAATACCATAGATGCTTTTCAAAAATCTGTTCCTTGGGAAAGTGTGGTTGTAGACGAAAAAAATACAATCCTAACAAATTATCAAGTGATCAATGTTCCACATTATGTTGTGATTGATCCTGTTGGATATGTGGTTGCTTCACCAGCTCTAGGACCTACGCCTAATGGACAATATGAAACCATAGACAAACTCTTCTTCTACATTAAAAAAGCCATGGAAGAAGGAACTGGTGACGGTCGTTGATCTACTTCCGAAAAATGCGGTATTTTTGTACCGAAATTAAATCAAATGCAGTACAATCTCAGTGAAATAACGGAAATCATTCGCAATAGACGAACCATTTACCCTGAACAATTCAGTCAGCGAAAAGTACACCGTGAACAAATAGAATTATTACTAAACAATGCTATTTGGGCACCAACTCATGGGATGACACAACCTTGGAGATTCACTGTGTTTACAGATGATTCCTTGCTTGATTTGAGTGAACAACTTGGTCGTATTTATCTAGATACTATTCCAGTAGAAAATCAAGATGATGCCAAATTGGCGAAACTAATGGCACGACCAAAGTTGGCTTCAGCGGTTATTGCAGTTTCAATGCAACGTGATCCTAGTTTGCGTATTTCAGAGCAAGATGAATTATTGGCTGTTGCTTGTGCAGTACAAAACATGCATTTAACCTGTACAGCTTATGGTTTAGGTGCTTTTTGGGCAACACCTGCAATTATTCACAGTTCAGCAATGAATGATTTCCTTGAATTAAACGAAAATGACAAATGTCTAGGGTTATTTTACATTGGTTATCCATCAATAGAATGGCCAAAAGGTCAACGTAAACCTATTGAATATGTAACAACGTGGAAACAATAATCCATAAAACAGACCGTTTACTCAACGTATATGAAAGAAAACTCGTTCTATCTACTAATCCAATTTTATTCAACTAGTTTAGTGGTATGGTAATGCGTTTTGTCTGTGTAATTTCTGTTTTTCTGTTAACTCTTGTAGCTTTTGGACAAGAAGAAACAACCAAAAAAAACCGCTTTCCCTCCTATTTTGGATTAACCGTTTCCCCTATTTTTCCTAGTAATTTCATTGGTACACAAACTGCAACTTTTCTTGACACTTCGCTTGCAATGACAACCGTTTTCAAACAAAAAGCGGGCATCACATTCGGGGCTACAGTGCGTATTGGTGTTACCAAACTATTTAGCATTGAAACAGGCATTTTTCAAGTACGTAGGAATTTTGATGTGAGTATTGCCTTACCAGATTCCAATCTTTATGGAAAAGATGTGCTCACATTTGTCAGTTACGATGTTCCGATTAACCTCTTAACGTACGTTCAATTGTCGAAACAATGGTATATGAATGCTTCGTTAGGTCTTTCAATCACTCACAATCCAAGCGATATAAGCGATTCGATTCTTCCTGGTGGTCAATTTGTACTTCAATTTGAAGGTCGAAGAGTCAATCGTACACACTTCGCAACAAATGCAGGAATGGGATTTGAATACCGCACTAAAAAATACGGAACATTCTACTTTGGTGCTTCGGGAAAAATTCCCTTTCGTCCCATTATGTTAGGTGTTGGAATCGTAAAACGAAGTCAAACAAGCAATAAGTTTGTAGCGTATGGTCGTGTTAATGGTTCGTATTTCTCCGTTGATTTCCGCTATTTCTTTCCAATAATTCGACCAAAAGGCACCCAATTTGTAAATGGTCCAATAGAACAATGATACATCCAGAAGCACAACAATTTATTGATCATTTGGGTTTGGAATCTCATCCAGAAGGTGGTTATTTTCGAGAAACTCATCGTTCTCCTCATCAATTAGAAAATCAGGATCGTCATTTGATGACTTCCATTTATTTTTTGCTCACTGATACTTCGGTTTCGCGTTTTCATCGCATTACAGCGGATGAATGTTGGTATTTTCATTCTGGAACACCTATTGTGGTTCATACCTTGAATGAAAACGGTCATCATGAATTTATTCTCGGAAATGATATCACCAAAGGACAATTACCATTCTACCTCGTAAAAGGAGGAACAATTTTCGGTTCTTCGGTTTTGGGCGATGCAGGATACGCACTTGTTTCATGTGCCGTTGCTCCAGGATTTGATTTTAATGATTTCGAATTATTTGATACCAAGACTTTACTTGATCAGTTCCCTGAACATGAGACAATCATTCGCAAGTTGACGTGAATTAACATTCTTTATTCCCCTTTCAATTTCCCTACGATTTGTCGCACATCTCGCCCACTTGGATTCTCAAACAACTCCAATTCAAACGATTCCACGGTAGCAAATAAATGATCGAAAATATTACCTGCAACCCGCTCATACGCATTCCATTCCTTGTCTTTCGTGAAACAATAAATTTCCAAGGGTACACCATTTGGAGTTGGAGCTAGTTGACGCGAAATCAATGGCATTTCTTCATTCACATCTGGATGATGGAACAAATACCGTTCTACATACATGCGAAACAACCCAATATTCGTTTGTCTACGTGCATTGATAAAATCGTCTTCCTCAAAACCACGTTCTTTGTTATATGCTTCAACTTCGGCTTGAGTTGTTTTGACATACTCTTCTAAAATTTTGATTTTACTCAACTTCTCAAGTAATTCATCAGAAGCAAACTGAATGGTATCGATTTGAATAAAAATAGATCGTTTAATACGGCGACCATCAGATTCTTGCATCCCTCGCCAGTTGATGAATGAATCGCTGATAAAAGCATAAGTAGGAATGGTCGTAATCGTTTTATCGAAATTTTGAACTTTTACTGTTGCTATGTTGATTTCAGTTACCGTACCGTCAGCACCATATTTATCCACTGTAACCCAATCTCCAATTCGGATCATATCATTTGCAGCTAATTGCAAACTTCCAATAAAACCGAGAATGGTATCTTTAAAAACCAAGACAATAATGGCTGCCATCGCTCCTAAAGAAGTCAAGAAAAATAAGGGTGATTGGTTGGTAACACGTGATAGAATCAGGATGGAAAATATGGATGAAACCACAATTTTAGAAATCTGAAAATACGATTGAATGGGTTTATCTCGGTATATTTCCTTTTCTTTTACAATATCACGCAAAGCGTTGAGTGTACGTGTTATGGAAATTAAAATCACAAAAATAATTAACACGTCTAAGAAACGATTGGCAATCGTATTCCAATTGGGGTATTGATAAAAAACAATGGAGAAAAAATATTCCATGAACATCAACGGCAACAAGTAAGCAATTGCACGGAAGACTTTATTACCCACCAAATGATCATCCCACGTAGCTGTTGATCGATCGGCAAATAAGTGCAAACTTCTCAGTAATACTTGTCGTGCAAACCACCATAAGATCAATGAAAAAACGATTAATGCGACAAATAATCCGATCGCCCAGTAGGGAGCATGATCATTAAACGAGGACTTATCAAACACCCAACTTACTGTTCCAGTCCGGTGCATATATACATTCCGAATCCAATTGATGATAAATTCCTTCACGGTTTCTTATTTTTGTCTAAAATTAGTCAGAATTTGAGCAAATTTCGTGTTTATTTAATGGGACTGCTAACGCTTCTCATGGTTCCTCTTGCATGGCTCATTCAATTTCTGCCACCTTTGCCTGATTTTTTTCAATTGGATAGTTTCTTTTCTAATAGAACACTTGTTGGTGTTGAGTTTGGAGTAATTTTTGGAGTAATCATGGTACTCGCAACTGCTACACAAAAAGCTCAAATTAGTTTTAAAGATCAAATCCGGTTGATTCGTTCGTTCAATTTATCGCTTTTCGATTGTGTTTTTCTATCCTTGTGTGCTGGAATTGGGGAAGAATACTTGTTTCGCATTGCGATTCAAGAATGGGTTCATCCTTTACTTACAGCGGTTATTTTTGTAGCGATTCACGGTTATATTCGACCACGAGATTGGGAAACCACCAAATTTGGTTTATTAATTCTTGTATTTATTATTGTTTTAAGCTACGCTGTTTACGATCAGGGAATTTGGTTTTGCATCGGGGCTCATGCGGCTTATGATTTTGTGCTCTTTTATCATTGGAGTCGTCATAATTCGGAATACTGAATCTGCAACCTACTCGTTTTGCGAGAAAAAATGCACGTTGGTAAAACAACGGTATTGTCTATCAGCAAGCGTTCTAAAAATCGCAAATTACAAATCGATTCTGGAACGGTAATTAAAAATCCAGCGCGATAGATGCGTAATTCCCTCAATTGATTCAAATTTCCGAGCAGCGTATCCATTTCTTTTAGTTCATTGTAGCCTAGATCTAACACTTGCAGATTTGAAGCACTGAATAAATGTGGTGGAAGCTGTTTGAGCACATTGCGTTTCACCGTCAATTGTTCCAACTTTTTCAATTTACCCATAGAATCTGGTAAATGAACCAACTGATTGTTATTCAAATTGACCCATTCAAGGTTTTCCATTTCACAGATACAATCAGGCAAACTATCTAAATTGTTATAGGCCAAACTGAGAATTCTCAATGATTTTAAGCCACAAATTTGTTCTGGGAATTTCGAAAAATCATTTTTGCCCAGATAGAGAACTTGTAATTGTTTTAAAGAAAGTATTTCATTCGGTAGTTCCGTTAAGTGATTCCCAAAAAGTGATAATGATGTTAAATTTGTATCAGCCAAGACTTCCATGGGAAAAGTTGTTAATCCTTTACGATCACGATTAAGTCCACGTTTGCCCAATGCCAACTTAGACGTAAAAATGGTACATGCACTTCCTACAGAAATAACGAAGAGTAGAAGTCCAAAAATGTATCTTTTTAACATCAGATGTAAAAATACATAAACAAATGACGCAACTATTCGCTAAATTCGCTGTCTATAGATTAAACCATTTGGCATGTTTATTGTCAAACAACGAGAAACTTATAAAAAAATTAAACCATGATGAAAATAGCAGTAATGGCAATCGCTTTAGTAATGGGAAGTTTTGCCTTTGGTCAAGGAACTGAAAAAGCAAAAACATCTCCAGAAGAAAGAGCCCTCAATTTAACCAATAAAATGGTGAAACAACTAGGATTGAATGCTGAACAAGCTACTCAAATTTCTGAAATCAACCTAGGAATTGCTGGGAAAAACGAAGGTATCAGAAACGATGCTAACATGACAAAAGAGCAAAAACAAGAGATTCTTTTATCCAATAATGCTGCTCGCATGGCCATGTACAAAAATGTTTTGACTGCAGAACAATATGTAAAAGCTGAAGAAATGGAAAAACTTCACCAAGAACGTAAAGCTGCTAGAAAAGAAGCAAAACAAGCTGAGAAAAGCAAAAAAGCTACTGAGCCTGTAAAAAATACGGAAACAAAAGAAGTAGACGAAGACGAATTGTAATCTTCTTACAACACATAAAAAAGAGTCCAGATATTAATTATCTGGACTCTTTTTGTTTAGGGTCTTCTGAAAATACAAAACGGTTGAATCTAAAGTATTATAGTTCGATAATCTTCGTTCAAGTGCACCGATTTTGACCGAAATAATAAAATAAGCATGCATCTTGCATTTCCAGACAGTCTATTTTTTTGCTAGCAAGAAATAAAGTAGCTATTGCGTTGCAGCCAAATCGAAGTATTCATATACATCTTTTTTGACTGCGCCTAATAGCTACTTCATTTCTGACTTTTTCAGCAGACCCTATTTAGATCGAATTACTTTAATCGTTCCGCAAATACCTTTTTAAACTTCTCTACCTTCGGTCGCACAACTGCCTGACAATATGCATTACCTGGATTTAACTCAAAGTAGTTGGCATGGTAATCCTCAGCAGGGAAATAGTTTGTCAAAGCTGAAACTTCCGTTACGATAGGCCTATCCCATACCTTTTCTTCTGTTAACCGCTGTTTGTATTTTTCAGAAAGTTCACGTTGTTCTTCATCGTGATAAAAAATGACAGATCGGTATTGTGTTCCTACATCATTTCCTTGCCGATTGAGTTGGGTAGGGTCATGCACAAACCAAAAAACCTCTACTAATTCATCAAAAGAAATAAGTGCATCGTCATAGACAACCCGTGCAACTTCGGCATGACCTGTAGTTCCATTACACACTTCTTTGTAAGTTGGTTGATCCACGTGTCCGCCAGCATAACCTGAGGTAACACTAATAACACCTTTTAATTCCTTATAACATGCTTCAATGCACCAAAAACAGCCAGCACCAAGCGTTGCTTCTTTTATCATTTATTCTTGTTTTTTCAAATGTACGTGTTCTTCAACAGTTTTTTTCTTTCGAAATACCAAAGAAAGTGAATTAATACAATACCGAAAACCAGAAGGTTCTGGACCATCATCAAATACATGTCCCAAATGTGCTCCACAACGTTCACAGGCAACTTCTGTTCTGCTCATCCCAGCTGATTGATCGCTGATTCTATCGACAGCTTCTAGATCAATTGCGCCCGTAAAACTAGGCCAACCTGTCCCCGATTCGAATTTTGCATCGCTCGAAAACAATGCCCTACCACAACAAGTACACACATAAATTCCCTGTTTATGGTGATTCCAATACCGACCCGAAAATGCTTTTTCTGTTTGTTTTAATTGCGTGATATTAAAAACAGCTGTGGGTAGTAATTGTTCCCATTCTGCTTTTGATTTCTTCAAATGTTTTGCATTTGTTGGCGCGTAAACGTGTGGTTCTTGCCGATTTTTACAAGCAAAACAACCCATCATACCGATCATAAAAACGAATAAAAAATTCAATTTCATTGTTTTTTCACAACTCGAATGCATTGATTTCATTTCATTAACCGTTTATTTGTGTAAAAATAATTCCTTTGGACGCTAAAAAATTTGGTTTATCCTTTTCTACCTACGCTGTAATTGTAGCGATGGTTTTTATGGCTTTTATTCGCCTGAATAATGTCAATCAAAACGAAACATCTTGGGATGTCTTGGGTTACTATCTTCCATTGCCAGCGACATTTATCTACGATGATCCAATGATGAATGATCGTGCATGGATTGAGCAAATTAACACAGAAAAAAAACTTTCGGGAACATTGTATCAGGTTACAACCAACGATGAGGGTGAACCGATGTACTTTTTCCTTTTCGGAATGGCTATTTTTATGTTGCCCTTTTTCTTGATTGGACATGGTTGGGCGGCTATGACTGGTGCGCCTATGGATGGTTTCAGTCCGCCTTATCAATATGCTTTAGTAATTGGAGGGATTATCTACACCATCATCGGAATGCTCCTGCTCCGGAAAATTCTATTGCGCTACTTTTCGCAAAAAATCACTGCAATTACCATCTTAATCATTGTTTTCGCGACCAATTACAGTCACCATCTTAGTTATAAAAACCTCGAAACGGTCAATGTTTTGTTCATGCTGATGTGTTGGCTCATTTGGTCTACCATTCGTTGGCATGAAACATACGCATTTAAACACATTGCACAAATTGGTGCTTCCATAACGCTCATGGCTTTAGTGAAACCGAGCGAAGTTTTAGCTGTTTTGATTCCGTTACTTTGGTGTGTTTCTTCTAAAGAAACATTGAAAGAAAAATTCCGAATGTTATGGGGAAAACGATCACAGCTCATTTACGCTTTCCTTCTCTGTTTGCTCATTGCTTCCCCTCAAATTGCCTATTGGTATCTAAAAACGGGACATTTCTTCTACGATTCATATAAAAATGCAGGTGTAGGACTCGATATTTTTAGTCCACATATACTCGATGTACTTTTTAGCTTCAGAAAAGGTTGGATGATCTATACTCCAGTCATGCTCTTAGGAATTATTGGTTTAATCATGCTCTTCCGTTCGAATAAAACGCTTGGTTGGAGTTTCGGAATTTACTTTGCGATAAGTTTCTACATTATTTGCAGTTGGACAGAATGGTGGTACGGAGCTGCTTATTCTTGTCGACCAGTGATTACAGCCTATCCTATTTTAGCGATTGCAATGGCTACATTATTGAGCAAAATAGATTGGTCGTGGTTAAAAAGAGGTGTCGCAACATTTGTTGTTCTTTGTACAGCTTTGAATCTATTCCAATGGTGGCAATTGATGGAAGGTATTTATGATCCTTATAGAACAACCAAGGACTATTATTGGGCAATCTTTCTTCAAACCACAGCACCAGATAATGGTGAACAGTTAAAATCTGTTTTGCGATCATTTGAACCAGGTCAAGAATGGACAGATCGATACCGCTATCGTTTGGTGAAAGAGGTTGAGTTAGTCAAAGGAAAACCAGCTTGGACAAAAGAAGAGTTTGATAAAGTGAGCTACAAAGAAGCGTTTAAAAATATCACCTCAACAGATCATGTTTGGATTGAAGTTGAAATCAGTTATGAAAGTACAGATAGTGTATTTGTAGACGGACCATTTTTAGTTGCTACAATGTTGTATAAAGATGATGCGTATGGTTATCAAGGTCCAGCGTTGAATACCATTTCTGATACAGCAAACAACCGAAAAGTTGCCCGCTACCTTTATTTGTCACCAGAAGCACGTACAACAAACGATCAATTTTCATCTTACATCTGGAATCCTGGAAAAAATAACTTACTGATTCATTCCTTTAAAATTAGAATGTATGCTCGTAAGGATTGATTAAGTACCTTTGCGTACTTTGTTTTCCTATAGTTCAAATTTCTGGAGGTTGTGTTTGTCCATCTTGTTTTTTACAGCAAGTTTCAATTTGATCATTCCAGAACTCAATGATTTTCTTTCCAGCCTAGATGGAGCTAGTTTGATCAGTTGGTTGATCGGTTTGTTTACCATTTCCGCAGGTATTTCCAGACCATTTTCAGGAAAATTAGCTGATAAAATTGGCCGAAAAAAAGTAATGTATATTGGAATTGGTATTGCCATCGTCATTTGCTTACTTTATCCCTATTCTACCACCATTTGGTTTTTACTTACGTTGCGTTTTTTGCATGGTTTCAGTGCGGGATTCTTCCCTACAGGAGCTACGGCGCTTATCACAGATATTTTACCCGAAACGCTTCGTGGAAAAGGAATGGGCATTTTTGGAACATTCATTTCACTTGGAATTGGTTTAGGCCAAGCATTTAGTAGTATTAGTGCTGACTATTTAGGAATCAACGGAATGTTTTATGCTTCTTCTGGTCTATCTATAATCGCATTGCTATTTCTTCTTCGTGTTGAAGAAACCTTAGAAAAACCACTTCCATTTAAGCTAGAGATGTTATCCATTAAATCGGATGAAATCATTGAACGAAATGTTGCTCCAGTAGCCATTGTAATGTTCCTCTCTGCAAGCTGTTCAGGAATTATTTTTGTGCTCTCACCAGAAATAGCCAAATACCTTCACATACCTGATAAAGGATGGTTCTTTTTGTGGTATGTTATTTCAACAATTGGCGTTCGCTTATTTATGGGCAAAATATCCGATCGTATTGGCAGAAGAGAAACGCTGTTGATTGGAATGATTTTGTTGGTCATTAGTATGGTGACAATCGGTTTAGCAACCAACAAACTCTGGTTTACGCTCTCATCCGTTCTATTTGGAGTTGCAACTGGAGTGAGTTCACCAACCATTTTTGCTTGGACAGCAGATTTATCACCTTTTCATAGAAGAGGAATTGGCGCTGGAACCATGTTTATTGCACTAGAATTTGGCATTTTATTCGGATCAATTGTAACTAATGTGCTATATACCAGTAAATTCAACTCCATTTTGAATGTGTATCTCTTTGGCGGAACAATGGCACTTTTGTGTGTGGTATATCTGATTTGGCATTTACTAAGAAGACCATCAGCAACGTAAATTATCGGAGCGATATTCAACTTGAACGATTGATTTTTTCTGTATAAAGTAGCGAATAACACATCTGAATTCATTCAAAAACTTATCTTGTGGTATAAAAGGTAAACTTCATTCATACAACAGAAATTGATATGCAATCGAGCGCAACAACAGTAGACGAATACATGGCTTCACTGCCAGAAGATAGACAAGTACCAATGACTCACTTGCGGAATGTAATCAATGCCAATATTCCATCGGAGTTTTCTGAAGGAATGGGATATGGTATGATGGGTTGGGCAGTTCCACACTCACTTTATCCTGCGGGTTATCATTGTGATCCGAAATTACCGCTACCATTCTTGAGTGTCGCTTCTCAAAAGAATTTCATAGCAGTTTATCACATGGGAATCTATGCCAATCCGAACTTATTGGAGTGGTTTACCCAAGAATATGCAAAACGGGTAAAAGGCAAGTTGGATATGGGTAAAAGCTGTATTCGCTTCAAAAAAATGGATCAGATTCCCTTTGAACTCATTGGTGAATTGAGTGCAAAAGTAAGAGCCGATGAATGGATTGAGTGGTATGAAAATGCTTTCAGAAAGAAGTGAAAATTAATCCAAATCAAACAAATTTCATACTACAACAGTTCGTGCTACACAAAATAATTCGGCATATTGTGCGCCAATTGCATGCCCCATTCCAGACATCCGTCCTATTAGAAAATCAAAAAAATCTTCACTTGAAATCGGTGTTTAGGGGTTGTTTGAGGATGGATCCCAGAAATGTATTGTATAAGCGCGAATGGATTATAGACTAGTATTTTTTAATTCAAAGGAGGTAAAACGAGATGTATAGATGAACTTACTTTTTAGAATCATCAATAATCATCAATCGCTCAACAGGTTGAAAACCTTCAAATTTAAGGAAATATAATCCTTCAGATAATAGTTCCGTATCGAAATACATTACATTGGACACGATAGGAACCTCCCTTACCAATTGACCTAAATGATTATAAATCAATAATTTTGTATCAATAAGTTTTTGAGTTTTGATTACAACAACTCCACTGGTTGGATTAGGATAAAACTCAAACAACGAAAGCGACTCTGTTTTTTTTCTAATCGAATGATCGGTAACAAAATAGTCATTAACCATCAAATTTGAATCGATTTCATTTCTTAGTTCCAATTGGTAATAATCAACTTGTGGCAAAAATGGAATATCTACAAAAACACGATAAATTCCATTCGATAAATTAGTTAGCGTATAATTGCCATTAACGTCTGAATACGCAATTGCTTCAGGTTTATTCAAATTGATATCCCAAGCATAAACGACAGCACCTTCAAATGGAAAAATATCTACTTGGTTATCCAATGAATCTCTAACGATTCTGCCACTAATTGATCCTTGACCATTTGTCGTTGTGACAAAATCAGTATGTAGTTTCAATGAATCAACTTCACACGTTTTATTGAAAATCATTGTATTATTCCATAGAAATTGATTTCCTCGATACATAGGAAAGTAGGTACTCGAACCAACAAATGGCATATAACGGGTATAATAATTACCTGACAAAATGCTATCCATGAAAAAATAACCATTACTTTCTACTGGGAAAATATAATCAGGTTGTTGAATAGAATTCTTCGTGTTTTCTCTATAGAATTCTACGAAACCTTCAGAAACTATATCATTCGAAGCAATAGTTGTTATACTCCCCGAAAAATTCGTGTTATCTACTATTTCCTCTAAATAAATTGCTGAATCAAAAACATTATCAACTACATCAGCAATCACAAGCTTTACCCGATAATGATTACCAGCTTGAGCATAAAATTTCGCAATCAAAGGAATAGTATAACCGTCATAAGGGAATAATTCATAATTCGGATCACCATAATCATTCGAAACATAATATTCACAATTAGTACAAGGCCCGGTATTAGATGATCCATTGTTTATTGTATTGACGGATACATTTTGGTTGTTGGGGAGCTTAGCAATGTTTAAAAAAGGACCATTATTGGTAGAAACCAAAAACAGGAATCGATCATTGTAATTGCTTCCTACAAATTCAGTATATTCCTCAGAAGCAAACACATAACGTATGCGAATTGTATCTGATTCTAGTGGATCCAAATCAAATTGAATTCCTGATGCATCAAATGTTGGTTGATAGGAATTAAAAGATGATGAAATATCAGTGTCGCCAGGTTGCCCCCAATTTCTAGAATAAGAATCCGGTGCTTCTGAACTTGGGGCAATTCCTGTTGTAAAAACAATACCGCCCTTCAAACCAATTTCTTCACTATTGTAAAAAGTTCTCATGGAATAACTAAATCCTCCAAGCAATTCAACATTAGAAACAGCTTCACAATGCCTTCCTAAAATATTTTTAACCCGTTCCTCCAATGTACTTTCTTCGAGAAGATTAAAATAATCAACCTGCGATTGTGCCGAAAAAGCAAAAAATAAGATGAAGAAAATAATTAGATAACGATTCATTATTGGGTTGATTTTAAAAAATATCAAACAAATTTCGTACACCAACAGTTCGTTCTACACAAAATCCTTCTGCATATTGTGCACCAATTGCGCGCCCCATTCCAGACATGCGTCCTTTTAGAAAATCAAAAAAATCTTCTCCCGAAATAGGTGTTTTGGGTTCAGTTGATGTTGGATCCCAAAATTGGGTTTTATAAGCTCGAATGGATTCAAATTTTTGCTCAGCAAATTCCGTTACATCTACTACAAAATCGGGTTCAATGAATCGATCTTGGATGTAGTGATACACAACTGGCGGTCTATATGCATCTTGTGGTGTTGCTTCCCAAAAGGTTTTTACTTTACTTAAACCTGCCAGAAAACAGGCTTCAGAAACCAATTTACTTCCTTTTCCGTGATCTGGATGGCGATCTGAGAAAGCATTCATCAATACTATTTTTGGACGAAACCGACGAATTTGTTCAATAACCAAACGCAAATTTTCTTCCGAATGGGTAAAAAATCCGTCAGCCATTTTTAGATTAACACGATGAGAAACCCCTAAGATTTCTGCCGCCGCAGCTGCTTCAGCATAACGTGTTTCAATTGTACCGCGTGATCCCAATTCACCCTGAGTTAAATCCACAATACCAATTGTATTGCCAGCAGCATGCTGTTTCAAAAGCGTTCCAGCAGCAGAGAGCTCTACATCATCTGGATGCGCTCCAAAAGCTAAAATATCGAGAAATTCAGTTTTCATTTAACCAATTTACCAATTCTGGATCAGATGGCTCCACATTCGGACTCAACGTTTTCACAACTTGTCCGTTTTCATCAATCAAGTATTTCTGGAAATTCCACGTTACCTCTGAGTCTGTTTCGGAAGTTAACCACTGATACAAGGGATGTATTTCAGTTCCAACAGCATGAATTTTCTCCGTCAAAGGAAACGTAACATCATAAGTAGTGGAACAAAACGATTGAATTTCTTCAGCTGTCCCAGGTTCTTGTCCACCAAAGTCGTTGCACGGAATCCCAATAAATGCTACTTTTTTTTCATCATACGAACGATGTAAAGCTTCTAACTCCACATATTGAGGTGTTTTACCACATTCAGAAGCTACATTCACCAAAACGACCTTTTTTCCTTTAAATTGGTTCAGATCGAACGCTTCACCATTAAGTTGAGCAATTTTAAAATCGTAAAATATCATAAATTAAGGCGTTGTTGTTTGTTATATACTCGATTACGAATAGCAGCAATAGCTGTAAAGACCATAAATACAACTACCGTATAAATGATCCATGAAGGAACACTAATCAAACCATCACCTTGAGCATAAGAATGTAATCCAACTAGGAAAAAATTCACACCAAAGAAGGTAAACATGATTGCTGAATATCCCCAGAAGCTCGCTGCATTGAACAAAAACTTACCTTTTAGCCCAGGAATAAAACGGAAATGGAGAATAATTGCGTAGACTAATACTGAAACCAATGCCCACGTTTCTTTTGGATCCCAGCCCCAGTAACGACCCCATGATTCATTGGCCCAAACTCCACCAAGGAATGTACCAATCGTCAACATGAACAAACCAATAATCATGATCATTTCTGTTACATAGGTTATTTCATTGATATTGGAATTCAGCTTTATACTATTTCTAGAATTTCGCAAGATAAACAAGATTTGCCCGACAAAACCAAGCATGGCAGCTAATCCTAAAAAGCCATAACTTCCTGTAATGATCGCAACGTGTATCTTCAACCAATAACTTTTCAATACAGGTTGAAGTGGCGTGATTTCAGGATCAAACAAACTCATTTCCGTTACAAAAAGCATAAAGAAGGCTAACAAAGCTGCTCCTGCAAGAATAACAGGATTCGAACGTGAAAAAATGAATCCAGCAATCATGGTAACAAACGCAATAAATACATCTGCCTCGTAACCGTTACTCCACGGAACGTGACCACTAACATAACCGCGCATGGTAAGTCCAACACCGTGATAAATAAATACCAGAATCAATAAACCCACAAACAATCGTCGGATGAACTTGAATCGTTTCTCGAATTTCACCGTTGGCTCAGCAAAAATGCGCATAAAATAAAGCACGAAAAGTATAAACCCAATCAACAAGTAGGAATACATGGTGTTTTTGTTTATTTCCATATTGTTATAGGAAATTTCAACTTTCACATGTTGCTCACTTGGTAATATAGACTCAGGTGCTACTTGTCGTTGAAAAGCTTTTATATCGCCCAATAATTTAATTGCTTCACGGTAATTATTGGTTTTGGCTGCTTCATCAATTTCTGTTAAATAAACCAATACCATTCGGGAGGAAATAGAATCTTTAGCCATTAAATCAGGACTCATTGGCACATACCACGTGTTGGATGGATCGTTTTTCACTGGCATGAGTTTCATGTACCCCCATTGCATCACATTCACAAAAACTTGGTATTTCTCCACCAACTTGATCAATTTCTTTTCTGTTTCACTGCGGTTAACCTCTCGCTTACTCATGGTCAACTCATAGTCTTTCAACCATTTAAATTGACCTGTTGCTTGATTGGTCAATTCTTGGAATGATGCGTAACTATCTAAATTATAAGCTGTACGAACGGCTGCGGGAACTTGAATGATTTTTTCTCTCATCCAATGATCAGGATACATGTGCATACTGATAACAGTTTGAACAGCGTTCTTTCCATTATACGTTTTTGCTCTGTACAATTTACGCAACAATTGATCACAAACAGTATGCATAGGAACGATTCGTCCTTCAAAATCTTCCACTAATAAACTCGCCAATTCCTCACTGTGCTCCTTAGACATCATTTGGAAAATAGGCTCTTTGGGTGCAGTTTGATGCTGATGGTTCGCATGATCGGCATGATTGTGATCTGCTTCTGATTGAGCATAAGTTGAGCCAATCGTCAAAGAAAATAATACAATTAAAATGGAACTGATTTTTGTTTTATTTTCAGCTCCCTTACTTAATTTATCAATTAAACTTCTAAATCGACCAGTAGGTGCGAAACAACTTAAAATCATACCGATTGCCATTAACAAATAGCCTATATAAGTGATGTTTGTTCCCCAAAAATCAAAATTCACACTCAATCGTGTTCCTTTTTCATCTGGATCAAAACCCGATTGGAAGAAACGGTATCCTTGGTAATCGATTACGTGATTCATGAATACACGTTGTTTTTTATTGTAGTTATTTGCTGGATCTTTGATCTCCAAGTCACTCGCATAAGTTGAGGCCACTTCTGATCCTGGATAACGTTCTATGATAAAATCATTGCATTGGATGCTAAATGGCAACTGAATTTTTTTTGATCCGTAATCCAATTGGTAGCGCAAACCGCCCAACAAAAAGAACTCCGAAGTTGGAAGCATTCCCATTCCACCCTCTAGTGTCACAATTTTAGATTCCTTTCCGTCTGAAACTTTTACAATCAAATAATCCGATCCAACGTCTTTTTTACCGCTTGGCAGCTTCACCTTTTTAGCATGTTGGATTTCACCTTTGAATACAAATTGCTCTCCACCCAAAGTATAAAGCGTTGTTGTAGCTAATGGAATTTCTTCATTTGCCGCAACTTTAATAATCGCTGAATCGGGAACTTCACCACCCGTTTCGCGCACTTTACGCATCATTTCCATTGGCAAATAAGACATGTCCATTGTGGAGCGCATCATCAGTGTTCCGTTCTTTTTAAACACATTCACACCATTCACTTTTTGTGAACCGTAAGCAATTTGCGTATTTCCAAGAACCAACACATCATTTTCAGGAACGTAATTCGATTTTTTACCATCAGTCACTATTTCCAAAGCGGCTCCACGAATACTGTCATTGATCACCAATGAATCAATGTGTTTGGATAAAAAGTCCACGTATTCAATTTTGATCGGTGTTTTATGATTGGGGAACTTCATCTCCATTGAAAAATCATTCCAACTGATGTTTGATAAGAAGAGTTTTCGTTCATCGGTGAGCTGTAATTTACCGTCGTCTATTTTGAAATAAAAATACGGGTCAGCCGAATAGATATAATCAACCGTTGCACCTTCGCGAATGGGCATAATACCCTCATAACCAAAAAAGCGTGTGATTCCTGCACCAATAAGAATGACTATAAAAGAAATATGAAATGAAAGCAATGCGATTTTCTCACGTTTCCACATTTTATGGCGCACAATATTGGCAATTAGATTAAAGGCTAAATAAACCATCAACAACTCAAACCATCGAGCGTTGTAAACCCAAAACTTAGCAGCCTGAATTCCGTGAGACGATTCAATAAATGTTGCGCGGGCAATTGCGATAAAGAATACTGCCATTCCTACAGCCATAGCACGCATGGAGAACAGCGCATTGAGTATTTTTTCCATTGAAAATGCTTTCAAATTTGGGTACAAAAATACGGATTCGAAGCCAGAAAAACGCAAAGAATTTTGAGAGATGTGATGATTGTTGATGGACGGGTTCAAGTGTGTTTAGAAGGAGGTCTAATGGGAAGATGATCTGGTTTTAAATAAAAAGACCGTTGTGCATTTGGTAAAATGCTAAAAATATATTTTGAAACAATACCCATATTTGGTACTTTTATTGAAAAAGGAAATTATGAGTAAGAATACATCAATAACATTGGGCAATTACTTTGATGAATTTATTCAAACGATTCTTCGAGAAGGTCGTTATAAAAATGCAAGTGAAGCTATTCGAGCTGGTCTAAGACTTCTAGAAGAGGAAGAGCAGAAACGAATCATATTGCGTTCTGCGATTGATGAAGGTATTTCAAGTGGAATAGTTGACAACTTTGACCCTGAGAACCACCTCTTGCTACTGAAGTCCAAAAGAAAGTAAATGGCTACGTTTAAATTCACGAACAAAGCAATTCATGATCTTTCGGACATTTGGAATTATACATCTGAAAATTGGTCAGAAAAACAAGCAGACAAGTACTATCATCTTCTAATTAACTACTGCGTGTTTTTGTCCAAAAATCCACAGCAAGGTAAAACCTATTTTGATATTCAAATTGGTGTATTTGGTATAAAAGCTTCCAAGCATATCATTTTCTATCGTATCATTGATCATTCAAGTATTGAAATAACAAGAATTCTCCATGAACGGATGGATTTAAAAAATCAATTGTAAAACTTTATCTAATAACAAAAGGCCGTCCAAACTGAACGACCTTTCCAAATTATAGTGCTGAAATAGCTTACATTAAATCTTCTTCTGAAACAGGAACCAAAATACGACCACAGTGTTCGCAAACGATTACTTTTCTTTTTGCATCGATATCCAATTGACGTTGTGGTGGAATCTTGTTAAAGCAACCTCCACAAGAATCACGGTCAACCGTTACAACAGCTAAACCATTTTTCGCATTTCCACGCAAACGGTCATAAGCAGCAATCAAACGATCATCAATCGCATCTTTCGCTTTCACAGAAGCATCTAATAGACCTTGCTCCTCTTTTTGCGTTTCACTAACGATTTCATTCAACTCACCTTGTTTCACTTTCAAATCGCCTTTACGCATCTCTAAACGCTCTTTCGCAGCATCTAAAATCTCTTTTTTAGATGTTACTTTGATACGTGCTTCTTTGATACGTTTATCGTGCAATTTCATTTCCAAATCCTGAAACTCAATTTCTTTCGCTAACGATTCGAACTCACGGTTGTTACGAACATTATTTTGCTGATCTTTGAACTTAACAATGGCAGCTTCCGCATCTTTGATAGCAGCTTTGCGATCAGATACTTCTGTATCTAATTCTTTCGCTTCTTCCTGCATCTTTTTGATACGTGTATCTAAACCTTCGATTTCATCTTCCAAATCTTGCACTTCTAAAGGCAATTCACCGCGAACGGTTCTGATTTTGTCGATTTTAGAATCGATTTTTTGCAACGCATACAGTGCGTCCAACTTTTCAGCAACTGTTACTTCTTTTGTACTTGCTTTTGCAGCCATACTATGAGAGATATTTTATCGGATTCGTATTCACGTTTGTTAAACGAACCGCAAAAGTAGTAAATTTTTTCATGAGAAACGTCACTAACCACTCAGAAGTATATTGTTCGCTCTCAAAATGTCCAATATCGGCTATAACAATGGCATTATCAGCATCAAAAAATTCGTGGTATTTATAGTCTGCAGTGATAAATACATCTGCTTTTGCGCGAATGGCATCGTTCAATAAAAATCCTCCAGATCCACCACAAACAGCTATGCGTTGCACCGTATCTTTCACTGGATTGGTATAACGAACCACTCCACAATTGAACGTTGTCTTAACGATTTGAAGAAATTCCATTGTCGAAACAGGTGATTCCAACTCCCCCACCATTCCACTTCCAATGTATTGATTGGAGTTGACCAATGCGACTACATCATAAGCAATTTCTTCATACGGATGCGCTTTTTTCATCGCAGTTTCAACTGCTGTTAATGCATGTTGATTGACAATCACTTCAATGCGCGTTTCGGGAACTGCTTCAAGTTGTCCGGCTTCACCAATAAAGGGTTTAGCAGCATCATTTGGGCGAAAACGTCCAGTTCCTTCCACCGAAAAACTACACTGATCGTAATCGCCAATTTGTCCAGCGCCTGCATCCGCCATGGCAGTTCGCACAGCAACTTCTGATCCATTGGGTACAAAAACGCTCAATTTAAATAGCGTTGCTGCTTTTGGTGCAAGAATGCGTTTGTTGTTCAGTTTTAATTTATCTGCAATGATGTGATTGACACCAAAATAAACATTATCCAAGTTGGTATGAATGGCAATCAATGCAATTTTGTTTTCAATGGCTTTGATCACCGTTCGTTCTACATAATTGCTTCCAGTGAGGCGTTTTAATCCTTTAAACACAATCGGATGATGCGTTAACACCACATTTGCTCCATTGGCTATGGCTTCATCGATCACCGCTTCTGTGCAATCAAGCGCAACCACAATTCCAGTTACTTCACGGTTGGCATCACCAACGATTAACCCTGAATTATCATACGATTCTTGGTAATTGAACGGCGCTGTTTGGTGCAGGTATTGGAGGATGTGGGAGATTGTTGTCATGAATTGTTTAAAATGATGCGAACAAATGTAGTGTTTATGATTTAGGTTAAGGATTTTGAGGTGATGGTTTTAACTTATGAAATGAGACGATCTTCAATTCTTAATTGATTCGCCACTTAGTCAAAGCGAAAAAGGACAATTCGTCGTGTTTGTTTATTTATTCGAGCTTTCACAACATTAAAGTTAGAAAAAAAAAGTAATGTATTTGCATTCGAAAGGAAAAACGATTTTGAAGTACTTTCTTCTTTTTTACCAATACTATCTATCATTTCAAAACATGACTTTTATCCTGTTTTTTTCACTTATCTATCTCGACTTTTGAATGAACATTAAAACCAAACAATCATGAGTACAACAGAAGGAATTTATACACAACATGAAGAAAACACGACTTGGATCAACAAATTGGATTTTTACAAGGATGAAATTAAAATCCTGACAGGGCGTTTAGAGGAAATTACTACGAAAAACAACCAAGACGACGTGTTAGCACAAGTGGAACATTTTCAAAACCAATGGATCGTTCAACGTAACAATATTGATGAAATAGCACATTTAGTGAAAGCGAATGAAGCTACACTTTTGGCGGAAATCAAAAATAATCCTGTTGCTGTGGATCACCGAAAAATGGAATACCACGCACAAGAAAAGGAATTGGTGGAAGGATTTGAGAAAAATTTCAATGAAATTAGAGGAGAATTTAATCGGTTTTCTGCTAAGTGGATGTGATTTTTCGACTCCACTGCGTTTCGCTCTAGTTAGTTAGTCGCAAACTTGAATTGGGAATAGGAAATGAGCACCCCTATTCCCAATTTACTTTTCGGAAATTTTCAGAACTGAATTCTCTGTCACCCAATCTTGCTATTTTTACGCTTATGCAACGAGCAAGACTTCTTTTACTTCCTTTTTCATGGATTTATGGATTCATTATCGGAATTCGAAATTGGTTATTTGATAAAGGGTTCAAGAAATCATTGATCATTCCCAATAAGTCGATTTGTGTGGGCAATATCACCGTTGGTGGAACTGGAAAATCTCCCATGACCATTTACATTACTGAATTGCTACATGATTTCAATCCTGCGATTCTTAGTCGTGGTTATGGACGAAAAACAAGCGGTCCACGTTTAGCCACTGATCAAGATAATGCTTCAACAATTGGCGACGAACCGTTTATGTACCTGCGTCGATTTGGAAAAGCAGTTCCTATTGTTGTAGCAGAAGAACGAACGTTGGGCGTTGAATTGCTGAATGCTTCATTCGATTCACCAACCATTATTTTAGATGATGCCTTTCAACACCGAAAAGTAAAAGCAGGATTACAATTGGTGTTAATGACCTACGATCGACCAATCTTCAATGACTATCCCTTTCCGGCTGGAAATCTACGCGAAAACAGAAGTGGTTTAAAACGTGCAGATGTGGTTGTCATTACAAAATCACCCGTTGATTTGACTGAAACAACAAAACAATCGTTTAGCAAGCAACTTGATTTCCCATCTGAAAATATTTTTTTCTCGAACATCGTTTACGGAAACCTTGTTCCACTTGGAAACCATAATTGGAACGAACCAGAACAGATTGTACTCGTTACGGGAATTGCTAATCCATTGCCACTGAAACAACACCTTGAGCAGCAGTATCCCGTTGAATTAATTGATTTTCCTGATCATCACCAATTCTCAGAAAAAGACATACAATTAATTCACCAAAAAGTTGCTACTTTTGCGCACCATCGTTGTGTTATCGTTACAACGGAAAAAGATGCGGTTCGTTTACTGAGTTTGGAAGATAAATCCTTGATTCAACAAGCACCGTGGTTTTACCAGAGTATGCAAGTACACATCGATCGAACAACCGATTTTAATAATTTATTACTGAAATATGTTACTGGAACAAATGAAAGAAGCCGCTGATTTTATCAGTGCAAACACACAAGTGAAACCAACAGTTGGAATCATCCTTGGAACTGGATTGGGTGGATTGGTAAAGGAAATCGAAGTGATCGATGAAATTCCTTACGAGAAAATTCCTCATTTCCCTGTTTCGACAGTTGAAAGTCATTCTGGAAAATTGATTTTCGGAAACTTGGGTGGTAAACAAGTCATTGCGATGCAAGGTCGTTTCCATTTCTACGAAGGATACAACATGCAACAAGTTACATTTCCAGTACGTGTGATGAAATTATTGGGCATTCAACAATTGTTTGTAAGTAACGCTTCAGGTGGAGTAAACCCCGATTTTGTTGTAGGTGAAATCATGATCTTAAATGATCACATCAATTTATTTCCTGCACACCCACTTATTGGTAAAAACATCGATGAATTAGGACCTCGTTTTCCAGATATGAGCGAGCCGTATGATCATTCAATGATTGCATTAGCGGAAAGTATTGCTAAGAAAAACGACATTAAAGTTTCTGTTGGAACCTACGCTGCTTTAACTGGTCCGACACTGGAAACACCATCAGAATATGGATATGTCCGCGCTATTGGTGCAGATGCAGTTGGGATGTCTACGATTCCAGAAGTAATTGTAGCGCGCCACATGGAAATTCCTTGTTTTGCGATTTCGATCATTACAGATTTAGGTGTTCCTGGTAAAATTCAAAAAGTGAGTTTACAAGATGTCATTGATGTTGCAAGTCGTCAAGAGCCTAAAATGACCTTGATTATGCGTGAACTTATTTCTAGTATTTAAACGTTGATCGCACAACATATTAAGCATTCTAAGCAGCCTTCGGGTTGCTTTTTTTTTGTCATTCAGTGTCATCATGTAATGAACTTCCTTAAATTAGACAAAAATCACACATGAACCTAAAAGACTTTCTGGAGGATTGTAAGGACGAAAAAGTAATAGACGACGCAACGGTCGATCGAATATACGCACACTTTTTAGTGCGTCAAAAACAGAATCACACCTACATTTCTGCTCAACAATCACAACCTAAAAACAACAATGGATTGATCATTACAGTTGGAATAATTGGTGTTCTTCTCGTTGGTTTTGGAATTATTTACTTGTTTGCACATAATTGGGATCAACTTTCTCGATCAACAAAAACGACCTTAAGTTTCCTTCCAGTGATCATTTCGATTCTCGCTAATATTTTCACGTTAACGAAACGCAAGGACAACATCGTTTGGCAAGAATCGACTGCGGTTTCTACTTTTCTAGCCGTTGGAAGTATGCTCGCACTCATTCTTCAAATCTATCATCTCCCTGGCATTGAAAATTACTTTTTCATTTATTGGTGTGCGCTTTGTTTACCAGTGGTTTATTTGTTGAATTCACACATAGCGGTATTTTGCGCAATGCTCTTGATCTTATTGAACTTGCTGGGCAATCCCATGGATCAATCATCCATTTTTAGGCTTCCATGGTTTAGCAGTTTGATGTTGTTTACAACGCTTATCCCCTATTTCAAAAGCTTGTTTACGCTTAGGAATCCTGAACGGTATTATGTTCTACAGCAAATTGCGTTACCATTGGTGGTGTGTTTAAGCGTTATTGCTAGTATGCAAGCCGCTCATGCATCTATTTGGCTCATCACCTTTTTATTATTGGCTAACTTTCATCTGTTTGGTACAAGCATGTTTCTCCGAAATGAAGACAGAAGACCAATCCTCATGAGCATTCTTAGCTACATCGGAGTTAGCTTATCTCTTAGTTATTTATTGGTTGATCCTGAATGGAAATTTGAACGTTTATTGAACGTTGAAACCAACGATTATCGATTGATCTTCATTCCCATCTTATTGATTCTTGGAATTATTCAAGTCCTCTTATTTTACAAGAAGGAAAAACTTTCAACCACCAATGCTTTTAAACTTTTGATATTCTTCCCTTTGCCTTTTATTGCTTTGGATTATATGGGGTATGATGTTAGCTCAATATTCCAAATTCTCATGATCATTACGTGCTTTCTATTCATTCACTTTGCGCAAAAAAACAACGATGGTTTCCAGCTCTATCCAGCACTTAGTTTGATTACGGTACTCATTTTGAGTTTCATCTTTCAATCGAATATACGCTACAGTTTATTCTTTTTTGCACTCATACCTAGTTTGTATTATTTCGCTACCTCCTATTTTGTGATTGAGCAATCGAAAAACAAACTAAATTCAGATCAAATCATCATTCTGTGCCTTCAATTATTCATTTTAATTGTTGCCAGTTTTGAAGGCTTTTGGTCCATCACGCGTTTTGATATGAATTCGCTAAAAAGCTATCAAATTGTCAGTATTGTATTGATTTGTTTAGGAATAGTGGTTTTTGCATACAAGTCAAGAAATCAAATTTTACTGCATTTTAGTGGTGTATTCGGAATCGCTAGTTTCCTTGTGCCATTCTTGATCTTCATTGGTTGCGTAACGAATTTTGGTATGCAGCATTTTTTCACCGTTCTATTGCTATTGTTCGGGATCAGTATGTTGGTATTCGGAGCACGAAAAGCGAATTTAACCGTAGCAAATTTATCACTTGCATTAATTGGAGTTGTTCTTCTCTGTCGCTTTTTTGACTTGAAAATGTCACTCACCGTAAAAGGAATCCTTTTCATTGCAATTGGAACCGGTTTCTTCTTAGCTAATTACCTCATTTTCAAAAACAAGAAACATGAAAACAGTTAACAAACGACTCATAGGATTACTTGTACTTTCGGTGTTTCAGTTGATTTTTCCGCTGTTATTTATTGCTGCCAAAGAAAAAGTTATTGCTGAAGGAAAAGAATACCTGTTTAGAATTCAACCTGTTGATCCTTACGATTTTTTCCAAGGTAAATATGTTGAGCTAAATGTCCAAAGTTTATCTTTTGATTCAAAAAACCTAACCGATTATAAAAAGAATGAGATCGTTTATGTGGAATTTAGTCAAGACAGTTTAGGTGCGGAAATTAACCGCGTTTCCAAAGAAAAAACTGTGAATTCATTGAAATTAAAAATGTATTCAGACCCATCAGTGCACACAACCATTCATTTCAAATTGCCCTTCAAACGGTTTTACTTAGAAGAATACAAAGCGAAAAATGTTGAATTGAAGTTAGCTAGAAGTAACTCGAAAAGAAATTTCGTACATGTCAAAATTCTCAATGGTGAATTTGTAATTACCGATATTACGTCTGATGGAAAATCGTTGGTTATTGAAAAATGACAATCCATTTAAAGAAAGTAACCATTGAATTAATTTCCCTTTAGTATAAGAAATCGAAAATTAATAGGTTTTGACTTCTCAAATCAGTTAAAAAAAGCGAGATTTGTATACACAAAAAACAAACATGTCAGCAAGCGATAAATACGAAGTAGTCATAGGATTGGAAGTTCATGCTCAATTATTGACACGAACAAAAGCCTATTCCTCTGATCTCAATGAATACGGTTCACATCCGAATACAAATGTGAGTGTGATTACGTTGGGTCATCCCGGTACATTGCCCGTTTTAAACAAAAGAACCGTCGAATTTGCTGTAAAATTAGGATTGGCTTGCGGTTCAACGATTGCAACTGACCAACATTTCGCTCGAAAAAACTACTTCTATCCCGATCTTCCAAAAGGCTATCAAATCACACAAGATACAACACCTATTTGTGTTGGTGGTGAATTGTTTATCAAAGACGAAAATGGTGTTGAAAAACGCATCGGTTTGACCCGCATTCACATGGAAGAAGATGCCGGTAAATCGATCCATGATGTGGATGTTTTCGATACATTGGTGGATTTGAATCGTGCAGGAACTCCGCTTTTAGAAATCGTTTCTGAACCAGATTTACGCAGCAGTACGGAAGCTTACAACTATGTGACAGAAGTACGTAGATTGGTGCGTTACCTTGATATTTGTGATGGAAACATGGAAGAAGGATCTTTACGATGTGATGCCAATGTTTCTGTTCGTTTAAAAGGAGCGCCAGAATTTGGAACCAAGGTTGAAGTAAAAAACATGAACTCCATGCGTAATGTACAACGGGCGATTGAATTTGAAATTGAACGCCAAGTAAAAGCTGTTGAAGCTGGCGAAACGATAGCACAAGAAACGCGCAGCTTTGATGCATTGAAAGGAATTACCATTTCCATGCGATCCAAAGAAGCTGCCAACGATTACCGTTATTTCCCAGAACCCGATTTACAACCAATCGTTGTAGACGCTGTTTACATCAATCAAGTAAAAGCGAAAATGCCTGCGTTACCGAGAGCATTGTTTGAGAAATACACCAAAGAATTGAGTCTTTCTGACTATGATGCTGGAATTTTGACCGATACAAAAGCCATTGCCTTGTATTTCGAAGAAGTGATTAAAACGACCAAAAATTATAAATCTGCTGCCAATTGGGTCATGGGTGATGTGAAATCATACTTGAATCAAAATGGATTAGAAATGGAACAATTCCCCATTGCTGCTATCCAAATTGGAGCCTTGATCGAGTTGATTGAAAGTGGGAAAATTTCACATTCAGCTGCATCGCAAAAATTATTTCCTGCTTTGTTGTTGCAACCAGAAGCTGATTTATTAAAATTGGCTGAATCGCTGAATTTGATTCAAGAATCCAATACTGACAGTTTAAAACAATTAATTTTAACCGTATTCGAGCAACATCCAGATGAAGTAGCACGTTTTAAAGGTGGCGAAACACAATTAACGGGCTTTTTCATGGGGCAATTGATGCGGGCGTCTGGCGGAAACGCTGATCCCAAAGTTGCCAGCCAATTATTACGACAATTAATTCAAGAAATATAAATCATGCGCAATTACTATTTTTTGTTCCTCCTTTTAGGTTTAACGGCTTGCGGTTCATCAGATGATGACGGAACGGAAGGTCAGGAATTGACCAATAATTTCCACATAGAAGGAACAATCAACGGCGCATCACTACAAAAGGTGAAAATTGAGGCTTCTAGTCAAAGTGGAACCATTTCTGTAGCTGAAACAACAACCAATTCAGATGGAGAATATGTTTTAGATGGCAATATTCCTGGAATGGGGATCTATTCCATGACCATTGGAAATGATCCTGCCAATGCCATTGTGATCCCATTGGATATTAATGACCGTGTGACCATAAATGCTAAATTTTCCGAATTTGCTCTTTCTCCAAAAATTAGTGGTACAACTTGGGCAAAACCATTGGTTCAGTATATGAAACTGTTCAATGCTTTTTCCAAGGCACAAATGGATGAATTGCCTAAAATCAAAGATCCTGAAGCACAAATGACCCGATTTAAAGAATTGGGAAAACCATTGCATGCGTTTGCGCAAAAACAAGTAAAAAAAGATCCGGCAAATTTGGTCAATCTCATTCTATCAAGTGTCCTTGCACCATCACAAGAGTTGGGACTTGTCAATTGGGATAAAGAAAACTTAGTGCTTCTGAAAGCAGTTGAAAATGCTTACTTAGAAAAACACAGTGATTCGCCATTTACAGCAATGTTAAGTCAACAAGTAGCCCAAATTGAAGCAGCTTATACGAGTTATGAAAAATTCAATTCAGGAACTTTAGCAGCACCAGAAATTGCGCTAAAAAACCTTTCTGGAACAGAAATGCGCCTTTCTGACTTAAAAGGAAAAGTGGTACTCATTGATTTCTGGGCTTCTTGGTGCGGACCTTGTAGACAAGAAAACCCGAATGTTGTTCGGATGTACAAAAAATTCAAATCAAAAGGGTTCGAGATTTTTTCTGTTTCATTAGATGAAGATCCGAATGCTTGGAAAACAGCCGTTGAACGCGATGGATTGGTTTGGCCGAACCAAGTAAGTGATGGTTTGGGTTGGCGAACGCCACTTGTACAAGCTTATGGTTTTAATGCGATCCCATACACGGTTTTACTCAATCGCGAAGGGAATATTATCAGTGTGAACTTGCGTGGTACAGATTTGGAACAAAAATTGGAAGAAGTACTCTCAAAAAAATAAGAACTATGAAATTTTCATTACTCATATCGTTAGTATTTGTTGGTTTAAATGCAGTTGCACAATTACCAATTAATGTTGAAATATCTGGTAATTTATTCAATACCAAATCGGATTCCGTTTTTATTGGTCAAACACTTACACAAGGAGGTTACAAAACATTCTTGGGAACAAAGATTGATCGTAAAGGGAACTATTCGTTGAAAGGAACATTGCCATCGAAAGATTATTATGTGTTGCGTGTTGGAACACAGCATATCAACATTATTTTGCGTGATAGTTCAAAATTAAAGATCAATGCTGATGGAAATAATTTGGCTGCTTTCAACAATATCAATGGTTCAGATGAATCTGTTGCCTTGAATGAGTTTGTCACTCAAATGGCTTATTTTAATGCAAAGCGCGATTCAGCGAATGCCAATATTCGAAAGTTCCCAGAACAACAAGCTGAGATTAGCCAAGCATTTCAAAATGAGTTTATGCAATTCAGTTCGTTTCGCCAACGGTTCATTGCAATCAATGCGAATTCACCCGCATTATTACCAGTGATCAGTACATTGGATTTGGATAAAGAATTCAGTATTTACGAATCAGTGGTTCAACAATTGGAACGATCCTTTAATGGTTGTCCCACAATTGTCGCTACCATTAACCAATTCAAGCAATTAAAAGCCAAAAAAGATTCTCAAAACTTTTTAGCACCTGGTAAACCTGCACCAAATTTCACGCAAAACGATGTGAACGGTAAACCATTTTCCTTGTCCGATCTAAAAGGTAAAGTTGTATTGATCGACTTCTGGGCTTCGTGGTGTGGACCGTGTAGAAAGGAAAATCCGAATGTTGTAAAACTCTACGAACGTTATAAAAATGCAGGTTTTACAGTACTCAGTGTGTCTTTAGACGACAACAAAGCAAGTTGGTTAGCAGCCATTGAAAAAGACAAACTTACATGGCCATATCATGTTTCCGATCTCAAAAAATGGGGCAACGAAGCAGCAAAAGCTTACCAAGTGAGTGGTATTCCATTTACTGTTTTGGTAGACAAAGAAGGAAACATTGTAGACACCAAATTGCGTGGTGTGGAACTTGAACGTGCATTGCATACCATTTTCGGATTTTAATGACGCTTCCAGCTGGAAAAAAGATTTACTTCGCTTCCGACTTTCACCTCGGAACACCCAACAAAACGAGCAGTTTAGAACGTGAAAAACGTGTTATTCGCTGGTTGGATAGCATTGAGCACGATGCCGAAGAGATTTTCCTTGTTGGTGATATCTTCGATTTCTGGTTTGAATACAAACATGCCATTCCCAAAGGATTTGTGCGCTTGCAAGGTAAGATTGCTCAATTAACCGATCGTGGAATTCCAGTACATTTTTTCACAGGCAACCACGACATGTGGATGTTTGATTATTTCCCGAGTGAATTAGGTATTCAATTGTACCGAAAACCAATTGAACGAGTTTGGAATGGAACGAGCTTCTTCATTGGACATGGTGATGGTTTAGGACCTGGAGATCGTGGTTATAAATTCCTTAAGAAAGTATTTGCTGCACGCTGGTCTCAATGGTGTTTTGCACGCCTCCACCCCAATTTCGGAATCGGTTTAGCTAATTATTTTTCGCGCAAAAGCAGAGCTGCAACGGGTGATGCAGATAGTAAGTTCCTAGGAGAAGAAAACGAATGGTTGGTTTCCTTTTGCAAAGAAGAATTGCAAAAAAAGCACAGCGATTTCTTTATTTTCGGTCACCGCCATTTACCCATGGATATTCAATTGACAGAAAACTCTCGTTACATCAATCTTGGAGAATGGCTGAATTACAGCACTTACGGTATTTTTGATGGTGAAAACATGGTGTTGGAAAAGTTTGAAGGGTAGAATAAATCATTTCAAATGAAACACCTATTTTATAGCCTATTCTTGCTTTCCATCTTCTCTTGCGAAAAGAAACCAGCCATCAAAATAGATCAGAAACTGATTGGGAATTGGAAGCATCGTGTGAATACGAATGAACATATCTACCTTCAAATTGGAGAAAATAGTCGCGGTTCATTTACCATCTATGATACGGCAGGAAAAACGTTGAAGGGCTCGAGTGATCAACTAAGAAAATGGATGATAAAAAATGATGTGTTGCATTTTGGAAGAACGAGTAGCAAAGATCAACGTTTTAAAATCAATCAATATCCACTAATTTCTAGTGATACAATCATCAATGATTTTGACACTATTTATCCTGAAAATAGCTATCTGATTTTAAATGATGCGTATTTTGTTGATCAAAATTAATTGAGTGTTGGCACATCCAATTATAAACAGATCAACACAATTGAATTCATTCTATCATTCAAACAATTACTATATTTAGCTACTTGAATGAAAAACGACTGTTCTATAACAAACCAATATTTACAATACTTGAATTTATTAAACAACTAAATTATGATCTTAACTTCTATTTGGGATAGCCTCTATTCTTGGATATTTCTCTATGTATCATTTTCAGTTATTGGATTAAGTCTATTTCTAAAATTAGCCAACGATAAAGTCAATGAGTCTACGAACGAGCTAGTTGTCAATACATTCAATATTTCAGGGGTATTATTTTCGCTCTTAATTACCTTTGTAGTGGTATCTGTTTGGGATAATTGGGAAGAAATGGACACCGATGTGGCATCCGAATCCAATGCATTAGCAAATATGTATAGTCAAACGTTTCACCTGCCAGTTACCCAAAAAGAACCTTTTAGAAAAGTTATT
>JAYSRF010000092.1:0-12357 GCA_043721195.1 Fluviicola sp.
ACCACAACAACTGCTAAATAATTATCAGGAATTACGAGTCGTTGTGGTTTCTTTATTCGCAGGTTTTGCAGCAGTTAGCTACGCGACACTTATAGGAACGTATGCTAAAACACTTGAACAAGCGAATGGAGTTGGTGCCATTTCGATTATCATTTTCGCTGCCATTGGTGGTATTTGGGTTCCGTCATTTGTGATGCCTGCCTACTTGCAGTCATTGGGGCAAATTTCACCTTTGTATTGGTGTTTAAAAGGATTTTACGTTTTGTTTTTACAAGGAGGAGCGTGGAAAGAATTACAAAGCACACTCCTGTTTTTAGGACTTTTTAGTTTTGGATGCCAAGTATTGGTGTTTTTGAAATTGAAAGTACAGCGATTCTGAATTTCCTTTAGCGCCTGATCGTATTTCAACTTATTTTCGAATGAGCAATAACAACAAAGCACCTGCTCCTCCACAATCGTCACCAACAACTTTACCAATGATTGTAGGGTTTGCACCGTAACTATCTGTAAAATAAATGATATTGTTTTCGATTTTACCCACCTTTACTAGGTTGGTTCCAAATCGATCAGAAGAATAAATAATTCCATCTTCAATTTTACCTTTTTTGGTTGGATTCAATCCTTTACGATCAACAGAATACAGAATATTGCCATCAATCTTACCAACTTTTACAGCGGTACCACCATTTTTATCTGTCGAATAGACAAAATTCGCATCCGTTTTACCTTTTTTTGTTGGAGTTGAACCTAATTTATCTGTAGAATAAACGGTACATTGTGCTTTTGCCATTCCGAAAGTAAGGAGCATAATAGCCACCAAAAAGAGTTGTTTCATATTGCGTAATTAGTTTTTGTTTGTATTCCTTTTTACAGTTTTCGTGCCGAAATTTGAATAGGACCAATATAGGAATCGTTTTGCTTGCTTTCTAAAATCAGCGATAGAACTTTTCCACAAGTTGCGACTCATATCCAATTATTTTTCACAATTACCAGAAATAGCGTATCAACTATTTAATTGGTTTTTAATTGATTGTTTGATAGTGTTTTATGAATTATTCGATGAGTTTTACTGATTAAAAACAATGGATGAATAGTTTCTTGGGTATCTTCGGCTTGCTAAAACGTAAAACAATACCTTTTGATCAATTGGTTTCATATTTGTAGAAATTGGTTTATTGGAGATTATATTTCTGAAAATCAAGATATTAATAATCAAGCTCGCGCTGAGTTGTTATTCAATACTTCCGCACTCGTTTGTGTGATTCTTATTCCGTTATCCATCTTTATGTTGTTAACTGGAGTTGTAGGTAAGATCATGCCCTCATTGATTGGTTTAGTATTTGTTTTATGTCAATTGTTTTTATTTAAACGCTTTAAAAACATTTGGCTCTCCTCTTTCTTTTTATGCTCTCTTACTACTTTAATTGTCTGTATCAATATTAATTACAATCATTTAGCTAATCACTTGGTTGAACCATTTTGGATGTTAGTAATTGTTGTGTTTGCTGTTTTTATGATGGGTGTTCGTTGGGGGATTTATATCTGTCTAGCTCTACTAACCGGGTTTTCCTTTTTTGTTGTGAATCATTTACAAGAAAACCTGAAGAATGTTCTAGAATCAATTCCATCAACGAAGTACTTTATTATCGTCGAAATTGCTGCTGCATTATTGACACTATCTTACATCCTTTCTATGTTTGTTACTACTTCGAGGAGATCAGAAAAAGCATTGCGAGAAGGGAACAAACACTTAGAAAAACAAAATGCCTTAGTCAATAAACAAAATTCTGAAATAACCATCTTATTAAAGGAAATTCATCACCGCGTAAAAAACAATTTGCAGGTCATTAATTCTTTATTGCGTTTACAAAGTCATCAGATTAAAGACGAAGAATCTAAAAACGTATTTGATGAAGCACAGTATAGAATTAAAGCAATAGCCTTGATTCACGAACAAATGTATCAGTCATCTGATTTATCAAACATTGATTCCAATAGTTATTTTAGAGGTTTATCGAGCAATCTTTTAAAACAACACCTGACCAACTATTCTGTTGATTTAATCATTGAGGTGGAATTACCAACTTGGCACCAGGATTTTGTTGTTCCACTCGGATTGTTACTCAACGAACTCATTGCAAACTCTATTAAACACGCTGATCTAGTTAACCAAGGTGTCATTTCTATCCAATTAACAGCTGTTGAAAACCACATTTATCTTTGTTATACAGATAATGGCTGTGGATTTCTAAATGAATATGAAAAAGGATTTGGTTTAGAACTCATTGAAACATTATGCGCACAACTCAATGGAGAAATGACATTAAAAAGTGCACAGGGGGAAGGTGTAGAGTACAATTTTGTGTTTTTAACTGAGCAAGAAGATTAGCAATTCTATTCGATCATTTCATCGGTAATTGTTGGCGTATTTTCAAAAAAAACAATAGCTTTAATGTATGAGATTATTGTTTTCCATAGCTTTCATTTTTTTACAAGCAACTCTTTCTTTTGGACAAAAAGCTGATTTAGGATCTTGGAATCTGCTAAATGTAAAATACACCATGAATGAAAAATGGAGTGTGTTTGGAGAAGGACAACTCCGCTCGTTGAAGTTTTACGATCATTTCCATTACTACGAATACAAAGGTGGTGTGAACTATAAAGTTCAAAAAAATGTCACATTGACAATTGGTACGGGAAGTTACCAAACGTATAAAGAAGGCGGGAATTTTGTTTTGCCTAAGAATAATAATGAATTTAGAATTTGGCCTCAAATTAGTCTTTCCCAAACAGTTGGTGCCATCAGAATAGAACAACGATACCGAGCAGAATTGAGGTTTACAAGCAATGGTTACCGCAATCGTTTTCGGTACAGAATTGGATTGGCCTATCCATTCGGAAAAGAAAAATTGGATTACAAACCGTTTCAACTGAGCGTGAGTAATGAGCTCTTTTTCACTGACAAAGAACCTTATTTTGAACGAAACAGATTTTTGGTTGCATTCAACTACAAACCTTCCAAACTATTGACATTGCAAGTTGGATATTTGAGTCAATTCGATTACAAAATCAATGATGAAACTGGTCGCGATTTTTTGCAAATTGGTGTATTTATTGAATTGACGCGATTGAAAAAGACTGAATACAATCAACAAATGCAACCTCTAGATTAGAGGTTAGACCTATTCATACTGTTTAAATGTATAAGCTCGAGTGATTAAGTTATACGTGCCGAGTTCAAAAATATGCCCTTGATAATTGGGGTCTTCTACATCACGCGGATCATAATAGTCTTTTCCAACAGTTACTTCTGTAGGTGTATTTATTTTCGTAACGATGAGCTCCTGATCAATGTAAAATGAATGGGAGTCAAAGCTGTAAATAAGAGACTCTCCGCTTGACCCCAACATCAAATGATAACTAAGAATAAAATAGTCTTCTAAAAGAATCAATGTTTTGATAAGTCCATCTTCTGAGAGATCTACAATGATTCCATTCGTATCAATTTCAATGGAGTTTAATTGGCGATTGCCTAGCCAATTGTCAGCTTGCAATTCGGTCTTTACAGTAGCATCTAATTTACCAGTATAGTTGGAAAGATCTATCGTATGTTGATTCCATTGCTCTGGATTTAGCGAAATTCCTAAGTTTTGTTCTAACCAATAATAAGCGGTTAAATCTTTAATAGATGCTCGTTTAAGATAGTTATTTATCGTCATTAAACCTTTATTGAAGCAAGTCAAAAATTGGGTTGACGAAAGGCTTTTCGTAGTAGTTGTCTGCCCAAATACGGTTAAAGACAAAACCATAAAGAACAGTGATAGTAAGGTTGCTTTATTCATATAAATACGGTTCATTGTTAGCTACCATTTGACGAATGTTTTCCAACACCCGCTTCATGTAAATTTTCCAGAATATTTTAGTAAACAACCAATTAAGCGGATAGAGTAGCGTGTTCGTTGAATGTAAGGTGTAGGTATAATCGATTTGAATTGTATTGTTATCAAGTTCTGTGGTTTGCCATTCTCCTACAAATTTTGAAAAACCGAGCATCCACGATTGAAATTCGTCGATTTGAATCTTCCAATAACGCTTTTCAATGCGTTCAAGCACATGATCGACAGAAGCAAAACCACCTTTTTGAGTCAATGATTTGGCAACATAAACTTTTTTAGTTGAACCAGGCTTCCCCCAATTTTGATCATCTGTGCAATGGGTCACTTTGGGCATAACGCCATAACCAGTATGAATTTTTGAAATAGCACAAAGCATTGGCGTTTTGAAAGCACGTTCTAAAGAGCAGTTATAAACGGTTGTCACCTTAACACTAGTTTGCATATTTAGTTACTTGAGTTGAATGTAGAACGTAAAAACTGGAAATTAGAGTTTCTTTCTTTGATAAAGATAACTTTTTAGCCACTTCAAAATCCAACAAACTAAAAACGGCCATCCTTTCAGACAGCCGTTCCAATTATGCGTTTAATTGATTAAATATCCCAATCGACACTTGAATAAATAGTCGTTTGTGGCGTATTTTGGTTCAAGTTCAATTCTTGTTGAGGATACGGGTAACGGCGAGGAATTGTACTTCCAGCATTTGGTGTCAATGCAGGAATTCCTGTTCTTCTCCAATCGTTGAACAATTCTGGATCCATGAATAAGGCAATGTATTTTTGCGTCATAATGAAATCCAACGTTAAACTTCCTGCTCCAGGATCAACAGTTGCTTGACCCAAATAAGCTGCAGCACTTGATGTTAAACCATACCCATCCAATGAAGAATTGATACCAGCTAAAAAGTGTGGGTGAGCAGCAGCAGCACCAGATACTTGGAAGTTACATTCTGCAAGAATAAAATGTTGCTCTGTTAATGTAGCCAAGAATACACTTCTACTATCTGTAATAAAGGTGTTGTCTTCATCAAAAGGTTGATTGTACAAGGCTGCACGTGGATCGTTTAATGAAGTCACTAAATTGGATAAGTAATCACCAACTGAGCAATCGCCACGTTCTTGATTGAATTGGAACATTGGATTTCTATGATCTGGTCCAAATTTATAAGCAGCATCTGCAATCAATCCACCACCACTTAAAGCGTTCAAAGCATCGGCGTATTTGCTCGGATCATTTTTAGCTAAATGCAAATAAGCACGCGCTTCAATGAAACTAACAAAACCTTGCCAAGATGGAATGTCACCTCCGTAAATCAAGTCATCTGAACCTGGGATCAATCCACCACCATCTGGTTGATTAAAATCTGCTTTCGCTTCTGTTAGCAACGAAAAAATAGTTGCGTACAATTCAGCTTGACTATCGTATTTCGGTTGCAATTGATCCAATCCTTGAAATGCTTCAGAATAAGGAGCTGCATTCCAACTGTCAGTAATAAACAGTAGGGTATAAGCTTCCATTGCTTTTCCAATACCATTGTAGTAGTGGTAGCCTTTTTTCGTGGAAATCACTTTCATGCGATTGATTTCAACCAATACATTTGCGTACAAGTTGTCTTCAAACAAGGTATTTACATCTTCACCAATGAACTTGTAGTTTTGCAAAACTGCCCATTGACGAGAAACGCCTGTCATGTGTTGTGTGTAAATAGATGAATAACGCGAAGCGTCACCACCCATTGAAAAACACAATGTACCCTGAATCCCAGGGAGCATAATGTTTGGAGAAACCTCTAATGGGTTGTCAGGATCAGTATTTTTTCCATCAAAATACTTCTTACACGAAGCGGTCATGACCAACGACGTGAGAATAATACATATACTTAATAATTTCATCGTTCGTCAATTAAAATTTAAGATTCAAACCAAGTGTGTAAGAACGTGTATTCGGCATGTTGAAGTAATCCAACCCTTGTCCGTTACTATCCGATCCAACTAAACTTGTTTCAGGATCAACTCCTGTGTATGGTGTGAATAACAACAAATTCATACCCGTAAGGTAAAAGCGAATTTCTTTTACTTTTCCTTTTTTGAATTGATCAGCAGGAATAGTATACGAAATGGTTAAGTTACGTAAACGGTAAGTTGATGCATTTTGAACGAATGGAGTTGCTACGTTACCAAAACCTCCACCGTTTCCAGTATACCAATCTTCGTTTAATCCAACTTGTTCTGTATTTGCAGCACCATCTAATATGAGGTTACCATCAACATCATAATGTCCACCAACACCTTCAAAAACAGTAGAAGTTGTCCCTGGTGCATCGCGGTCTTCTGTGTTTTCACTCATCCCGAAGAATGTTAAAGCACCTTGCGTTCCGTTCCACATCTGACCACCCACTTTCATGTCAATCAAGAAATTCAACGAGAAGTTTTTGTATTGCAAACTATTCGTAATCCCTAATAAAAATTTAGGATTTGGATTCCCGATCACTTTCAATACTGGATCAGCTAATGGATAACCATAAGTAGGACTTGTAGGATCATTGTCGATCACTAAGTTTCCATTCGCATCATGTGCATAATCACCCCCAAAGATTTGTCCGTATTGGTAACCTGGAATGTGGTAAATAGCAGATCCTGTAAATCCAGCAACGAATAATTGATCCAATCCATCACTCAATTTGTCGATCATTGTAATAGCGCGTGTAAAGCTTGCAGAAACATTCCATGAGAAGTTTTTGCGGTCAACTGGTGTACCACCAAGCGTGATATCAACACCATTTGTGTGCAATTGACCTGTATTCATGTACATGTAATTGAAACCAGAGGTTCCAGAAACTGCAGCTTCAACAATCGCATTATTGGTTTGACGGTTGTAATATGCCACATCTAACACAAGGCGTTTTTGGAAGAACATTAAACTGGTTCCTACTTCGAAGTCATTTGTTTTCTCAGGAACAATATTCGGATTTCCAGCTGTTTTGTTTAACAAATAAGTGTTTTGTCCTGCATAAGGGAAAGCAATACCTTCTGTCCATCCATCATTAATGGCTTGAAGTCCACTTGTTTGCTGGTAAGTTGTACTTGTAACATACGCATCTTTAGGTCCTTTTGCAATTTGTGCAAATGAAGCTCTTAATTTACCAAACGAAAGGATTTTTTTCTTCGCGAATAATTCTGTGAAAACCCAGCTTCCTGAAACAGAAGGGTAGAAGAATCCAATATCAGATGCTTTGAACTCTTTACCTGGAGTCACGAAACGAGAATCATAATCCTGACGAGCAGTAACAGTTAAGAACAACATTGATTTATAACCTAAATCGATACTAGCAAATGCAGAAAGCGATTTGTGTTTTGTCAAAGTACGTTTGATATTCATTTGAGTTGTATTACCAACATTTTCAAAATCATCAAATGCTAAATTTGATCCTGTAGCACGCAAATTGTTATTCGAATACGTAAATGAATTCAATCCAGCTGTATACGAGAAGTCGAATGTTTTTGCTTTGTTGATGAATCCTCTACCTGTAGCGGTAAGGTAAGCATCTGTTTGTGTCACATTAAAATTGTCTTCAATGATTTTTCCTGTAGGGAAAGCTCTAGAACCAATTGCAAATCGTTGTTGACGACGATCGCTGTAAGTATCCAATCCAAGGTTTGTTCCTACAATCAACCATTTTGAAAAAGTATAAGTAGCTTGAACATTTTGAATCAAACGATTCACTTCATCATTGAATGGATTTTTGTTAACAGTCCAGAAAGGGTTGTCATAACCACCTCCACCACGGAAATTACGTTGAGAACCATCAGCTAATTGATAAGAATCTACGCTATCCCAAGGTTTAGAAGCATTTCCATTCGAATTATCAAACGTAATCGGAGTACGCAACAATCCAAGCATTACACCAGAAAGATTCGATCCTTGTTGGATCCGTGTGCCTCCAGAATTGATGTAATTCGTAGTAGTCACGATGTTCAGTTTGTTGTTCATCAAATTCATTCCAGTACCAAATGAAATATTCGATTTTTGGAATACGTTATTCGGAACAATTCCACTTTCGCGCATATTGGATCCTGAAAAACGGAATGTTAGGATGTCATTACCACCAGAAATACTGAAGTTATTCTTTACTGTTGTACCAGTTCGGAAGAAGTCTTTCATGTTATTGTATGGAGTAACGGCTGTTTTAGCACTCGGATCTGAATTCAATACAATGTTTCCATTTTTATCATAAGCATAATCCGTTGCTCCATCCCACGATAAATCGGAGTAAGCTGGTCCCCAACTCGTCAACCAACCCGTTTCTGGCGCAAAATATTCTGGCGTTACACCATCTGCACTGTACCAAGCAGTTCCTTGTGAGTACTTATTTTGTAATTGTGGTAAACGATTCACTTGAGAAATACCAATAGAAGAACCAACGCTTACCGAAAAACGACTTTCTCCTGGAGCAACTTTACCCCGTTTGGTAGTAATAACAACAACGCCATTTGCACCATCAATTCCGTAAAGGGCAGAAGCAGCTCCACCTTTCAATACGGAAACCGATTCGATGTCATTGGGATTGATATCTACACCACGATTGGAATAAGCAACACCTTCTGTTGTTTCTTCTGTATTTAACTCTTCGTTATTGACTTTCACTCCATCAATTACGATTAGAGCTTGGTTATTTCCAGTAAGTGATGTAAACCCACGTAAAGTGATCCGCGAAGAACCACCAGCGGTACCAGATGACTGCGTGACATTTGCCCCAGCAACAACTCCACCAAGCGCATTGATTACGTTGGTTTGGTTACTATTACGAATAACATCACCATCAACTTTACTAATGGCATACCCAATTGATTTCTCGTCACGTTTAATCCCGAGTGCCGTAACAACAACAGACTCTAGTTCATTGACTTCATCACTCATGTAAATGGTTATGGTATTGTCAGCACCAACTTTTACATCTTGAGGTTCTTTCATTGAGGCCGTAATCGTTAGACTATCACGATCCTTTGGCAATGAAATGGTGAATTTTCCATTTGCATCGGAAATAGTGGCTAAAGTTGTGCTTTTTACACGGATAACTGCGCCAACAACAGGCTCGTTATCTTCTTTAGATAAAATGGTTCCAGAAACTTCCCGTTGTCCAAAGGCCACGACTTGGACTAATAGGAAAATCCAAAACAGAATACTCGTCTTGTTCTTCATAAGTTAATTTTTAAATTAGCTGTAGCATATTTTTGTAATAGTAGCTATTAAATGTTAAAATTCACATTTTATGAATTTATTAGTTAGTTAATTAACACCAATAAGACGAAATTAACATCCATCTGTATCGAATTGGATTTATAGTTTAAAAGGGGTGAAATCCTTTGTAGATAGACTTAAAGAAGAGATTGCATTAACTAAATCGCCGAACAGATGGTTAGGATTTGAACAATTTTAAAAAAAATATCAACAATTTCCAATAACGCATTCTTTTAGGCAGATATTGAGGTGAAAAAAAGTCGATTAAGGCTTTTATTTAAACCTTTTTGAAATCAAAAAAAAAGATCTGCAATCAGTTGTATTGCTTTTCGTTTTTTTTGGTTTTTATAGCTCCTGATAGTTCGTCAACACAAGGGGCTGATTTAGTTGGTCTACCAGAAATTGCCATTTATGTTGTTTTAAGACTTCCTCTTTTCTTTAGCAGAATACCTTGTGCTCTTTGTGTCCTTGTGGTTGGCTAATAAATAACAAGCACTAAATCAGTGTTGCTTGAATAAGCTTCTAAATTCACGTTCACTTCACCAGTCTTTACTTTTGGTTTTTATTATATTTCGAAAGATAAAACGTTGGTTTCTTTTTATTGGTTGAAGTGATCGGTAAGTTCCCTGTTAAAATTAGTTTCGATCCATTTATTTTATACCCGTAGCGCATCATTATATTTCCTGTTTCATTGAAAATATAAAGACTGTCTTTTTTAATTCTCCATTTTCCTATTTGACGATCTTCTGTAACAGTCGATTTCACTTCCATAGCAGACATCACGCCTCCTTTCCTGAAATTAAACACTTGAATAATGCTATCCTCTACTAAATTATCAATCACCTGATTATTTTCGCCAACTGAGTCAATTCGCCAAGTTCCATGTGTAAAACTAATTTGATCAGTTGTTGTGTGTTGTTTTAGAACTCCTTTTCCTTGATTCTCCTTGTTTGTACACGAGGAATAAAGAGATACAGTGAAAAGGAGTAATAGGTAAGTAAGTGTATTTTTATTTTTCATCATTTTAATCAAGGTATTTTTTTTAAAATCTGAGGTATTCTAATTCAGTGTTAAAACCTCAATAAATCAGTAATACTAACTATAGAAGCAAATTTAAGTAATACTTAGTAGACATAATAAATTTGTAAGCTTTGTCTTTTTTAAACTATCTAAAGACGTAGTAATTATTTAGGACGAAATGCTTTGATTAAACGTTTGCTAGATGTAAGTTAAAGTATTACGATTCTTTCTTTTCAGTGGCTTGATCATTACTTTTCACAAACCAAGAAGAAACAAAAGCCGTAAAGGTGCCGAAAAGACCAACTCCAACTGTCATTAAAATCACTGCAACAATTCTCCCTTCAGTTGTCACTGGAAATTTATCACCGTAACCTACCGTTGTTATCGTAACATAAGACCACCAAATCGCATCTTCAGCTGTTTTAATATTGCTATTTGGTGCAGTTTCAAATTGTAGAATCGCAACCGATGAAAACAAAAGTACCAGAACAGCAATAATTGCGACCGACGTTAATGTACCTTGAATTTTATTTTTAAACACATGTTCAATAATGTGTCTCGTAGAACGATAGGCACGAATAAGTCTTACTAGACGAATGACTCGTAGAAGTCTACCAGCTCGAACAAAGTCAAATGTAGGGATACTCGCAATTAAATCAATCCAACCCCATTTCATAAACGTCAATTTACTTTCCGCTTTTCTGAAACGAATACTAAAGTCAATGAGAAACACCACACAAATAACATTATCAATGTAGTTTAATAATTTGGATGTTTCTACTGGAAGGGTGAATAAGGTATCCACCAATAGTGCAATCAAGACATAGAATGAAAGTATGAGAATGAGTAGATTAAGGAAACCTAATTGTTCTTTTTTATCATCATCTTCTTCGGATATGCTTTCTCCCATGAATCCTTTTTTTTAATGGTCAATGATTCTAAAAATATACTTTCCGATGTTTAACAGTTGCTTTTATTCTTGGTTTGTAATTCGGATCTATTATTATTTTTTTGCTTTTTTCCGTTTTAAAATCAAACCGAAAGTCTTTGTTCGCGTCTTTTGAAGAAGTCTTCATACAACTAACCAAACATAGAATTGACAAAAATAGTATGTATTTCATTTCCCGCTTACTTCTTAAACCACTTCAAATACTCTTCATCACGACGATAAATATCTGGATGAAAGGTGAGTTTATTATCAAAATCGGTGGTTACGGTGATGTAATCGACTTTGATGGGCACCGAATGTTTTAGTCGAATGGAACGGTGTTGTTCTTTGAAAATCATCGAATCCAATGAATCGGCTGTGATGCGTTGATCATCGCGACGGAGAATAAAACGCGCCAATGAATCGGGTAAATTACAACGAATACACCCATGCGAGTAGGAACGAATATCTGTTCCGAAAAGTCCTTTTGAAGGTGTATCGTGAACGTACACTCCATACGGATTATTGAACTCAAACTTAATGACTCCCAGTGAATTGTGTGTCCCAGGTTCTTGTCGTACTTTGTAAGGGAAAGTGTTTTTTCGGATTTTACCCCAATTCACGGAATACGGATCAATTTCTTGGTCTTTATTGAATAATTTGTAGTGGTTTTTCGCCATGTAACCTGCGCTGCGCTTCAATGCGGGTAACATTTCTTTGCTTGTAATGGAGTAGGGAACGGTCCAATAAGGATAGGAGGTAATACTCGTTATTTTCGATTCCAACTGAGGTGTTTTAGTATCCATTTTACCTACAACAACGCGGTGTTCAGATAACAAAGAGTCATTGTAATACAAACGCAGCATGTACTCTGGAATATTGATCCACACATAACGATCAGGGAATTCGGCACGCCATCTCCAGCGTTCTAAGGATAAAATAGCACGGTCGATTTTTGCTTGTGCCGATTCTTCTAAGGATTTACGTGTGTAAGTTCCAATAACAGCGTCTGGTTTTAAGCCATTTTCCACTTGAAAAGTTTCCAATGCGTTGATAAAAACACTGTCTGGTTTGCCTTTTTCCAAATAACCTTTGTCGATCAATGCCAATCTTGCTTGTTCGTAGCATTTCGTTGAATCTTCTTTGATATTCGGAATTTCAAACGCATTGGTCGAAAACGAGCGATTATAGGCGTAATTGAATAAACCTATTGCCAACCGTTGATAATCAGGGTGAGCAGAACCACATTTAGCAAACCAAATCCCCCAATTTGTAAC
>JAYSRF010000093.1:0-4480 GCA_043721195.1 Fluviicola sp.
AACCAAACCTGCTGAACCAATTGAAACGCAAAATATCCAGCAATTCGTCAACTTGAATAAGCCACTGATCACTGCCTCTTTTCATACAAAAGGCAATATCTTGTTTTGGGCAGATTCCAAGACACATCCCATTTTTCAGAATGTCGATACAGAAATCATTGAAAAAGCTGCAATCGTTTCAGGGTTTCGCACATCTACGATTTCTAAAAACCCTTCCGATTATGGCTGTGGGCTTGAAAATTACGTCCGTTCCCGCTTAGGACTCATTGGAATTTGTGTTGAACTTTCCCGAGGAGATAAAACACGTTTTCAGCATTCAGACAACAAATTCAACGAAGAAGTTTGGGTTAAGGCGTGGGAATTGCCGTATTTATTTATACTGAATGCTAGCTTGTACGGAGAACGTTTAGAAACGTATTCGATGGAGTATGTGAGGGGGATGCAGTAGATGCTAGAACAACTTTAAAGAACTTAATCAAATCAGTTGGTTCAGGTATTTACCCTTAGGAACAATAATTGATCCAGCAAATGTAGATAGAATACTTGTTCCAGTTAGAAACAATGGTATGGCATCATATCAATTTGGCAAGAATGGTACGGCAAGACTAAAAACGGTATTGATTGCAAAGCAATTACGAAAATGTATTTAAAAGTTAGTAAACGTGATGATCAAGTTGGATATGTTTATCTATCAAATCATCCTGGTAATGTTTATGGAATTGTAAAAAAACAAATAGACTTGCGTGATTTGATTGGAGATTATAAAGGGGCTGACATTTTGTTGGACTTTAATTCTGAAGGTGTTTTAATAGGGATAGAAATTCTTGAATAGGGTGGAGGGATAGTGTAACATCGGTATTTAGGTTTTTTAAGAGAAACTATTAAATTGGCACTGTTAAAGGGTAGTTAACGTTTTATCTTTTTTGGAGTACATCAAATCGATTGTTTAATGAGTAGAATATGAGAAGTAGTGTCACTTATTGTTTATCCCTTTTAATCTTCTTTTCTGTACATTTTTCTGCGTTCAGTCAACAATATAATCCTGGTGATTCTACCTATGTGGCAAGGTTAATGTTGGGAGATCGGGCATTTCAATAATTTTAAAAGATTGAATTATGAGTGAGGTTTATATTTTGGAGCACATTTATGAGGCTAATGAGATTGAAGAAATAAAATTTATAGGGGTGTTTTCTTTTAAGACAAAAGCAGAATCGGCAATAGAATTTTTAAGTAAAAAATCAGGTTTTATTGATCATCCGTTGGATTGTTTCAAAATTAGTGAAGCGAAATTGGATGAATATGAATGGAAAGAGGGGTTTATCAGTTGGGAAGAAGGAAATACGGTAAATTAGGTTTGTATGTGCGCATATCGAGCAATTCCGCAATAAAACTGTACGGTTTAGGGCTTGACTTTCTGAAATTATTACGTACAAATCATTACGGAATCGAGAAACAAGGTTGAACAATAATTACCACAAACCAACTCAAACCAACAATACCTCTCAACCATTTAAAACAAGCAACACTGCCAATTTTTCACCCAGCAGTGCTGCCCAAAATCAGTTGTAATCAATACCATCACTCCAAATACAACGGTTGTCCGTTCGAATAATCAACCGAATAATTAAACGAGAACAACTTGCTTTCACCTTTCGTTAGTGTCATTCGCCAAGTTAAAATGCCAGTTTTGTCATTTAGCGTTGCGCCCAAGTAAGTGCCTTGTTTTACTTTGATATCGTTGTTGATAGTGATGGGGAAATGATCTTTGATTATCAACGGAATGGCCGATCCGCCGTTGTTGCGAATGGTGAAATCCCATTGTACTTCATACTTCGTTCTGTTTCCAACAGCGCGCGATTTACTGTTTTCTTCACTGCGTTTGCGGTCAATGACTATTTTGCGGTCTTTTCCGAGTGAAAAACTCAGCGTGTCTTTGGTCGAATTAACATCTACGTAACTTTTGCCAATGAATGTACCATCAAAATACAAGTTCGATTCGCCGCTGAGCAAATTGAGTTTCTCCCAACCAGAAATTTGTGCAACCAAATAAACTGAAGCATCCAATTTGGGAACTGCATGGTATTCGTAATTGGCTGGCATGGTGTGTACCGCAATGGCTACTCGGTGGTCTGCATTGTCAGATGGAATGGAAAATGGTGTGTTGATCTGAAATTCCATGCGTAAATCTTTTTCTACACTGGTAGCAACAACGTATGATGAGTCAGATACGCTGTAATCCCAACCTGTATTAGAAGAACGCTCTCTTTTTGATGCTCGTTTGTTAGCTTGGACACCTGGAATAGTTGATATTACATAGCTACTTGATTTTGAAGGCATTCGCTCAATATCTTCTCGTGTCAGAGTGTAACCTAGACTTGCTCCATTTCCATCATCGTTTCCAAATCCCCTTCCTTGTCCACCATTGTTACCTTTTCCTCCTGAGAATGGAAGCGTTTCCATTGCAATGGCTTGTGGATACAACAAAATCTTTGTAAAAGGTTGATCGATGTTTATCCATGCAGCATTATACCCCAAATAATTAACGGAATATGCATTTTCACCTCGTGGTACAACGAATGAAAAACGACCTGCTGCATCGGTTGAAACAACTAAATTGGGATTGAGTGAGGGCTGGATTTTCGCAAATGCTAACGGTTCACCTGAAACAGCATCGAGTACTTCTCCATAAATGGTTTCTCCTGAATAATCGTATGAAAAATCTGGTCGTTGAATTGCTGCTCTGCGTGGTGCTGGTGTATAATAGTTTAATTGCCACGGTCCAAGAATCGCTTCTTGGGTATTGTCATAAGGATCGTTGGTGGAAAGTATCAATTGTACTTGATCCCAATCTTCGCCAGTGTCTTGTGTCACCAATCCTTTTGCTTCCAATAAAACGGGGGCTCCAACGCCATTGCTACGCATGTCGTAATACGGTTTCCAAGATGCATTGGGTGTGATGTACGAAAACACAAATTCCGTTTTTCCAGCTGTTGTTACGTCCAATTCTACTTGAATTTCCGTGTAGTTTTTCACGGGCAAACTGCGACGTGTATTGATTTCTTGTTCAATCACATTGATAGCACGAATCACTTTTTCAATTTCGTCTTCCAGTTGCGATTTGCGGGTTTGAATTTCCGTTAACTTGGAATGATAAAACACCGAAGCTTCTTTTAATTCTACAATCTTTACAGCTTGTTGTTGGCTCCCTAAATCGTTGTTATTCAACAATAATTGTTCGTCGTATAGTAAAACAGAATATTCGTTTCGAAAAGCTTGTTCTTCGTTTTCCAATTTGCTTCGCTTTTCATTCAAGGCAACAACATCTTGTTTTGCAATCGCTACTTCATCAAAGTTTTTACGTGTTCGAACACTGAGTATGGTTGCGTTTTCAGATGATTTTAATTGAATGGAATTGGGATCGACAAAATCGGTCAGTTTTTCAAATGTCACCACTTGTTTTCCACTACCAAGATCAACCGTTTTGGTGTGTTCAACTTGTGCACCTGATGTAAAAACAGTTACTTGTCGAATGGCAGCATTTATTTTCTGTTCTTTCTGTGCGAAAACCACTAAAGGCATCATCGCAAGGATTGCTAGATATTGTTTCATAATTCGACTGATTTATTCGAGGTAAAGTGGTTGTTCATTGGAATATTCAACGCTATAGCTGAAGAAGAAGAGTTTTGATTCGCCTTTTGTTAAGCTACTTCTCCAAGTGAGAATTCCCGTTTTTTCGTCCAATGTTGCGTTTGGATATTCACCTTGTTTTACTTTGATATCATCATTGGTTGGCATTGGGAAATGATCTTTCATGATAAATGGAATGCTTGCTCCACCATTATTGCGAACAGTGAAATCCCATTGAACTTCATATTTCATGCGGTTTCCAATTGCTCGCGTTTTGCTTTTTTCTTCACTTCGCTTGCGTTCAACAACTATTTTTTTGTCTTTCCCAAGGGAGAAACTCATGGTGTCTAATGCCGAATTGACATTGACATAGCTTTTTCCAATAAAGGTGCCATCAAAATAAAGGTTCGATTCTCCGTTCAGTAAATTCAACTTTTCCCAGCCAGAAATTTGCGCAACTAAATACACCGAAGGATCCAATTTAGGAACGGTGTGGTATTCATAATTGGCTTTCATTTCATGCACAGCAATCGCGACTCTATGATCTGCGTTATCAGAAGGAATAGTAAAAGGTGTATTGATTTGGAATTCCATACGAAGATCCTTTTCAACTACCGCAGCAACTGGTTGATTGTAAAAATCAGCATTATAGGTTTCTCCTGAAACAACGAATCCAGCTGTTTCATTGCGTGCTCCTCTATTGCGACGATCTCTGCGACTTGAGAGCTGTATTTCTTCATATGAAATGCCATCTAAAGCAGCACCCGAATAGGTAGCATTACTTGTCAGACCATTTGTATTAACGAATTGATTACTAATAGTACCAACTACATTTGCTTTAAGCTGCTCCATC
>JAYSRF010000094.1:0-12306 GCA_043721195.1 Fluviicola sp.
GTATGATTTGCGTGAAAGACAATTCGGAAACGATCTTAGTAGTTTCAGAAAAAGGGTATGGAAAACGCTCATTCTTAAACGATCCAGAAGATGGCGAACCAGTTTACCGTATCACGAATCGTGGTGGAAAAGGTGTGAAAACCATCAATGTTACTGATAAAACAGGACCATTGTTGGCAATCAAAACAGTTACTGATGAAGATGATTTGATGATCATTACGAAGGCTGGTGTTACCATTCGTATGCACATTGATACATTACGTGTAATGGGTCGTGCGGCACAAGGTGTTCGTTTGATCAATTTAAAAGGTAGTGCAGCAATAGCGGCGGTAGCTCGAGTTCCTAGAAACGATGAAGAAGAGGATGAAGAAGGACTGGATGAATTAGAAGTAGGAGAATCTACAGAGGCTTCTGCGGAAGAACCAACGGACACTTCTGGCGATAGTTCACCTGAAGAACCTTCTACTGAAGAAGAAGATTCAGAAGAATAATGTGGAATTTTCCCCATTTTTGCATCATTATCCAAACTGGCACAGTAGTTGAATAGTGCCATAACGAACTAAAAGAAAATACAGACTATGAAAAATAGCAAAAACTTGTTTCTTGTAGCTGGGTTGGTATTGACAACCGTAGCTTCTTTTGCCCAAAAAGCAAATGAAACATCTGCAGCAGTAGAATTTAAGAACAATTTTCAACCTGCTTTCTTCTCGCAAGATATGCCAAAGGCAAAAACTTCGTTGGCTAAAGCTAAAGAATTCATTGATTTAGCTGCCAATCATGCAGATACAAAGGATAGTCCAAAAACCTTGTATTACAAAGGTGAGATCTATTTCTATGTAATGGTTATGAAAGGGATTGATTCAAATCTTTTCACAACAGTTACACCCGAGGTAGCATTTGAAGAATCTATCGCTGCTTTCAATAAATCGTATTCTATTTCGAACAAAATGGATGCGGATATTGAAGAAGCAATTGCTCAAAAGAAATCGTTTATCGAAATGGCTTGTCTAGCATCTTATGAAGCGAAAAAATTCAACGATGCAATGGAAGGTTATGATGCACAAGTGAAGTTATCGAGTGCGTTGAATCAGATTGATACGACTTCCATCTACTTTGCTGGAATTTGTGCCGAAAAGGCTGAAAACTATGGTAAAGCAGCAGAATACTACATCAGGTGCGCTGATTTAAGCTATAAAGTTCCAGAAATGTACAAAACAGTTGCCAACGTTTTAATTCTTGATAAGAAAAATGATGAAGCAACTGCTTATTTGGAGAAAGCGATTGAAAAAGATCCGAACGACAAAGCAATGCATTATGTAATTGGTACTTTCTACATGGAAGCTGGTCAAAATGACAAAGCAACAGAGAGTTTGCGTAAGGCAATTGCTTTAGATCCTAAATACCAAGATGCACAATACCAATTAGGAGCTCACTTACTTTCAATCGGTTTGAATATTCGTTCAGAGGCAAATGCACTTAAACCGAATGATCCAAATTTCGATAAATTGATTGCTGAAAGTGATGCTTATTATACACAAGCATTGGTTCCTTTAGAAGCGTATATTGCTATGGTACCAAATGATAAAGAAGTATTATTGAATTTATCAAAATTGTACCGATCATTGAAAAACACTGAAAAAGCGTTGGAGTACAAAAGACGACATGACGAGGCGAAATAATCCTCATTAACAACAACCAAGAGTCTCGACAATCATTGTCGGGACTTTTTTTATGCGCTAAAATTCAGTTCAAACACAGTCCAACACACCTTCGTAATTCTAATTATCAACTTCCTGTAGGTTGAAATTCAGAACCTTTAACAACTTATAGGAAAGCTCTTTTTTATTTTATCGTATCTTTGCAACCTAAAATGAAACAACATGAGAAGATTATTGAGCGTATTATTCGTATTGATTGGTTTAACAGTAAGTGCACAATTGACTTCTGTGAAAGGAAAAACCACTTACAATTTCTGGCTTAATCTTCCTGCTGATAGCATTTTAAACAACAATCCTCCTATTCTCGTTTTTCTTCATGGGAAAAGCCTTTCAGGTACTGATTTAAACCGTGTTAAAAAATACGGTGTGATTCATGAAATAGAAAATGGACGACAAATTCCTGCTATTGTTATTGCACCTCAAGTTGCTTCTGGTTCATGGAATCCCGATGAAGTTTTGGAGGTTATTGAATACATTCAAGCCCAATATAAGACAGATACCAACCGCGTTTATGTATGTGGAATGAGTTTAGGTGGATATGGAACAATGCATTTTGCTGGTAAATACGCTTACAAAATGACAGCTGGTGTTGCTTTGTGTGGCGGTGGAAACACCAAAGATGCCTGTAATCTTGCAACCATTCCGATGTGGATCCAACATGGAAATCGTGATGAAGCAGTACCATTCAAACAATCGACTGATATGGTGAAAGCAATTCGCGCATGTAATGATGGGAAAAATTTGGTTTGGACAGAAGTGAAAGGTGCAGATCATGGTGATTTGGAGAAAGTATTCAGAACTGATGCGATGTACGAATGGTTGTTTGCCCAAATTAGAACAAGTGAAGGTGAAGTTGCCATTACAGAAGTGAAAAAAGTAGCTATTGAACCTGTTGCACCAACTGTTCCACCCGTTGTTATTTCTACTGAAGCAACTGGAATAGGGAATTAATAGATAAATCTGAATTATGAATTTGTAAATCATGAATTATAAAGGGGATCGTTGTATGCAACTAAATCCACCTTCATAATTGTTGAATTTATAATTCATAATTAAAACCACAAGGAATATAAATCATAAAGAAGATCATTGTTAATGACCTATCCAATTTTACATTTTCAATTTTCAATTCTTAAGAACTGAGCTTGTCGAAGTTCAATTTTCCATTTTCTACTACTTGAAATTCATTGAAAACAATGATGCTCATTTCCGTTCATTTTCTATTTTTACAGCAAACTAACGGTGGTTGCTTCTTTTGGAGAATCACACATTATGACGCTGTATGAATTTCGCTGACAACAATATTTTACTGATTCTTATTTCGCTCGTATTTATTTATGCGACCTTGAGTATTTTAGTTTCTATTCTCATGGAATGGTTTAATTATTTGACCAAGGAACGAGGTAAACACCTGAAAGAAAGTATTCACAATTTGTTGCATGACGGCAAAAATGAAAGTCTTGGAACACAATTTTACGATCATGTTACGATTGCTGGTTTAAGTTCTCTTAAAAATCGTTTACCTGATTACATTTCTTCTGACATGTTTTCAGAAGCGTTTGTAGACATTATTGCCCAACAAAATACAGATCCAACTGCAACTACAACTGATTCACCCGTTGATCAAAAGATCCTAAAAATGATGACACGCTTTGAATCGGGTGTCAATGCGATGCAACCAAGCCCATTTAAAAATTTATTGGTTTCATTTATTGATAAATCGGGTAAGGACTATACCGTACTTAAATCACATCTTGAAAATTGGTACAACGATTACATGGATCGTGTTTCGGGATGGTATAAACTCAATCAGCGAACTAAACTCATTTTTATAGGATTTGTTGTTGCCATTGGATTAAACGTAGATAGTCTACACCTCATAAAAGTGTTGAGTTTAGATGATAATGTAAAAAATAGAATTGTTGAACAAGCAGATGTAACTGTTGATCGTATTCAAGATAGCACTAAAAATCTCTCAACAGATGGTTCAAAACAAAACGACGAATTATTGGCTATGATTCAACCTATTGAGTCTACTAACAAGGCAGCTGTAGCACCAAAAGCAACTACACTACAATACAATCAAGTGGAAAAATTAATGCTCTTAAATGATTCACTTGAAACAAAGCAGACAAAATTAAAAGATACGGTTTTGCAACATTCAGTAAATGCCGTGAATCAATTGAATGAAGGAGTAAGTGTGTTGCAGCAATTAAATGTACCAATCGGCTGGAGTTGCAATTCTGCTCCGCTCTCTTGGATAAAGTGTTGTAATTACAATCCTACTAATGTTCAATTACAACAAGCATCTCAAACTCCAGGTATTATCACTTACTTGGATCACCGTAATTCAACCTCGGGTGATGGTAATTTTTGGAAATACCTTATCGGAATCGTTATTTCTGCGGTTTCGCTTAGTTTTGGAGCACCATTCTGGTTTGATCTATTAGTGAAATTAGTAAATGTTCGTAGGTCGGGGAATGTTCCAGAGGTGAAGAAAAAGTAATTCATTTACAGATTCATAAGTTCGTAATGCAAAAATACATTCTCATCTCAGTTCTTTTTGCATTGATTCATAAATGAAAAAGACCAAGAGATAAAACAGGTTAAATCTTGGTCTTTTCTTTCAATAGGTTCAAATGTATTCTGTTAATTCATCTGAATAATATCCTGAATTTTACTATCTGGTTTGATCGTAATTCCATTTGCAACAAAATAGGAAACAATGGTATTGATATACGAATTACCTGCTCTAGCACCGGTTGAATAAATTTTCACGAATTGATCTATTTGCCCTGTAAACACAAATTTGTAACCTGGCAACCAGGGTGACATTCCGTAATTTTTAACATTCTTGGCAATTTCATCTGAAAAATATGGTGGGATGTACTTGTCTTTATTCATTGGATACACGGAACTTTTTCCAGCAATAATGTTCTCCAAATATTCTTTCTGGCGTAAAATTCCCGCAGCTAAAGTAGGAAATGAAGCATTAGCCCCACTATCAGTATTCCCAATATTACCGGGATTATTGTTTCTAAAAGAGCGTGAAGGACTACCAGAACTCATTTTTTCATAAAATCCTTCGTGGAATGCCATTATGGTAAGCAACAACCTTAGTCCTTTAGATGCCGATGGAAGTGCAGCCTGAAAGGCCGGAATATAAATATTCGTAATGGAAGAATTTAAAATGATTTTAACGGTTGAACTATAAGGTTTGTCTGGAAATGTACTTCCTTCAAATACTTTATCTTTATATGTTTCGTCAAAACCACTTGCTCCAGTAGAAGCTGTTGGTGTAGTCACTGGAGTTCCCAACCCCATTTTAGCCCATGTTTTATCGCCAACGATACCGTCAGCAGTGAGACCATTTTGAGATTGAAACGTTTTAACTGCTTGTTCTGTATTTGGACCAAAAATGCCATCAGCATTTAATTTCAAATACGTTTGAATGGTTTTTACATTTTCGCCTTTTGAGCCTTTTTTTAGTGGAGTCATAGTGAATTAATTTCAATGAATAATGTTACGAATAGAATGCATTAAATATAGTTTAAAATAGTCTTTCAAACAAGTTTTACTAGTTGAAATTGACCTATATTATTCACAATTAACTAAAACCGTACGACAACAATTAGAAACATGGTGCTCTAGATATTTTAGTTAAACAATCCATTGAACGAGAAATGTTTTATAACTCAACAAAAGAAGCAATTTCTAAACCGCCTGTTTTTCACTAAGTTTATCATCAGAATTATGATTAAACTCGTTTCTTTCATTTGCTTGTTTAGCACGTTTACTGTATTTGCACAAGACAAATCGATTGCTGTTAGTTCTAAAAATAGGCTAGCAATGCAGGACTACGAATATGGGATTCAGCTCTTCGAACAAGAACAAACAGATTCTGCCCTTTACTATTTCGATAAAGCACTGACTCTTTTTGATGAAACAAAAAATGGGTATTATGCCGCTAAAACAAAAAATGTCATTGGGCTAATTTATAAACAACTCGCTATCTATGATAAAGCCTTGGAGAATTTTTATGCATCTAGAAAGTACTTTGAGCGCGCTAAAGATACCGTACATTTGATTGGTTCAGAAATAAATATTGGTCAATTTTACAATGAAACAGGTAAATACACTGCTGCTAAACAGGTCTTTAAACAAGTAATCAAAATACTAAATTCCACAAAAAAAATAACCGTTTCTAAACGAAAAGAATTGTTAGCTGCTGCTTATAACAACTATGGTATTTCTTTGCAAAATAGCGGAGACAGAGAACGTGCATTGGTTGTTTATGAACAATCTCTTGAACTAAAAAAACAACTTCGCGATTTTATTGGCGTTTCAAAAACATTGAACAACATTGGTTCTCTGTACATGGAAACAGAAGAAAACACCAAAGCAAAAGGGTACTTTTTTGAGTCGCTTCAAATTAAACGAAACATTCATTCAAAAGCTGGAATTGCCAACTCTTATCTGAATATTGGGGAATATTATATGCATATCAAGGACTATGTAAAGGGTGAAATTTACTTTGATAGCTGCCTACGTGAATTAGAACAACTCAACATTCCTTCCCTTCAAGCAAGTGCTTATTACAATCTATCCATTGCACAAAGAAAACAAGGTAAAAATGCACAAGCATTCGAATCATTGATGCAGTTTGGACAACTCAACCAACAGCTTAATACACTTGCTTCAGAAAAAAGAATTGCGGTACTTCGTGTGCTTTTCGATTTGGAGAAAAAAGAACAACAATTGCTGATTTCTAAATCCAAAATTTCTTCACTCGAAACAGAAATGAATTACAAGAGCATTAAGCTTTATTCATTAATTATCACAGCCATTTGTTTGATTTTTATCGTCTTTTATTTATACAGGAATGCACGATTAAAAGACTTCAATCACAAGCAACAAGAAAAAGCACTTCTAGACAAACAACATATCAAGGAATTAGAGAATAGTCGTTTAAGAGATGAATTGCAATTAAAAAATGCTGAACTTGTATCATTGACGATGCAATCACTACGGAAAATAGAAACGATTACGCGTTTTGAAGAAGAACTTGAAAGCGCATTTAATTTAGGGTCCAAGGAATCCTTGTCAGCCGTAGAGGCAAAAATGCAGTCTTTTATGAAGAAAATGAATGCATCTGAAAACGATTGGGATAAATTCCGCTTTAAACTAGAAACAACTTATCCTGATTTTTTCAATCGTTTGCATCAACTAAATCCTGATCTCACAAGTACTGATATTCGTCATTGTGCGTATATGAAAATAGGCTTAAACACCAAAGAGATTGGTTCACTCTTGAATATCAATCCTGATAGTGTTCAAAAATCACGTGTACGTTTAAAAAAGAAACTGGGTCTTACAACTGAAACAGATATGAAAACATATATTATTCAGTTGTAATAGGTGAAATCTGAATGAAGAATCAAAACAACTGATTTACAACCAATTAATAAAACACCTGTCCTTCTTATGTCACACCCTATTTTTTGGAAAATCGTGTTCTATGAGAGTACATTTGCAGAAAACGATAACTAATATGTTGCTAGTTCGCCAAATTACATTCCTCTTTTTAATTCTTTTTAATCATTCTTTGATTTCGGCGCAAGGAACTTGGACTTGGAAATGGGGAAATGCAGGGAGCATGCCACTGAATTCTATTGGTAATGGCATTTTCTCTCCTCTTAATTCACCCAATGAACGCTATGCAGCTGTTTGTTGGACTGACTCGAATGGGAAACTCTGGCGGTATGGTGGTGGTGATTATTCTGATTTGTGGCAATACGACCCAGCGATTAACCAATGGGCGTTGATGCACGGAACGTTGATTGACTTTTTACCTGCGACTTATGGTACACAAGGTGTTCCATCTGTACTCAACAATCCATCCAATGCACGGTTTGGCCATCCAGCTTGGAAAGACAACAACGGGAACTTGTGGCTCTACGGAATTGATTTCTCTGATGACCTTTGGAAATACGATATTGCAGCGAACACGTGGGTATGGATGAAAGGAAGCGGTGGCGGATTTAATCCAGCAGTTTACGGAACTCAAGGAGTTCCAAATGCGGGGAATTCTCCTGGACCATTGAATGAAGTAGATTGTAATTGGGTCGATTCAAACAACAATTTGTGGCTATTCACCCACGATGATGGCATTTTATGGAAATACGACATTGCAACCAATATGTGGACGTGGATCAAAGGGAACATTGGATCGGGACCTGTTTATGGAGCAATTGGTTCGTATGCTGCTGCAAATCAACCGGGATCATTTGCTGGATCTCCAATGGTTGGGACGTTATTTACGATGTGGAACGATTCACAAGACAACTTATACATGATTGTAAACCGCGACTTAGGTGCAAATGTCAACGAAGAAATTTGGGTGTATTCACCAGTATTGAATCAATGGAATTGCAAACGGGAAGATTTATCGGTATTCTTTGCAAATCAAGCTTATCCGAGTCAATGCGTGGAGACTCCAAGTGGATTCCCAACCCCACGCACTGAAATGCGCATGAGATGGGTTGATGCATGCGACAATTTATGGGTGTTTGGTGGTGCCCGCTATACAGATGTTGCTACTATGTACAATGATTTGTGGCGCTACAATCCTACTACAAATAATTGGGCGTGGATTCGAGGAGGAACAGCACCAGGTGTTTTTGGAACCATGGGAATTCCTTCGGCAAGAAATACCCCTAATCCAATTGCTGGAGCACAGCGGTGGCAGACAGATCAAGGTTTTTGGATGGCAGGTGGCGAAAATACTGCTGGTACTCCATCACACCATTTATGGCTTTATACACCGGACGAGGTTCAAGCTTTATTTACAAGCACCACAAATTGTCCCATAACCACATTTACAGACCTAAGTAGTTCTGGTTGTAATAACATCCTTTCTTGGCATTGGGATTTTGGTGATCCAACCAGCGGAAGTGCTAACCAAGATACACTTCAACATCCTATCCATACTTTTACTAGTTCAGGTACTTATGATGTAACATTGATTGTACAAAACTGTACGTGGGATGCAGATACAATTGTTCAGCAAGTTGTCATCGATTGTGGTGTAAGTGTAACGGTTCCGAGCGATACCATTTGTGTGGGTGATTGTACCGATTTAAACGCGCTAACAACTGGAGGTGTTGCCCCTTATACCTATCAATGGGACAATGGGATTACTGCAACAACTGCGGGTCCTATTACTATTTGTCCATTAACAACAACAACGTATACCGTTATTGCAACTGATTTTCTTGGCGAAAGCGATACAACACAAGTAACCATTCTCGTTCAACCATTAGCAAGCGTCAATTTAGGAAATGACACAACCATCTGTAATTCAACACTTCTATTAGATGCTGGAACAGGTTATACGTATAACTGGTCAACTGGAGAAACAACACAGCAAGCGACAATCAATCAAAGTGGAATCTATTCAGTAACAGTAAATAATGGTGGATGTACTGCCTCTGATACCATTCAAGTTCAAATAGATCAATTAGTTGTCAACTTAGGAAATGACACATCAGTTTGTGTGTCCAATTCCATCATATTGGACGCTACTTCTATTAATGGGAGTTATAGTTGGAATACTGGAGCAACTAGTCCAACAATTACAGCTAATTCCTCAGGAATCTATTGGGTTCAAGTAACTTCAGGTTCGTGCAGTGTCATTGATTCCATTCATTTGACGATTATCCCTTACCCGTCTACCAATTTAGTTTCAGACACAACACTATGCCCTGGAAATCAACTGCAATTAGATGCCAATACACCTGCAACTAGCTATCTCTGGAATACAGGATCAGTCAATCAAACGATTACAGTAACAAGTGCCGGTGTGTATTCTGTAATTGTTAGCAATCAGCAATGCATTCTGTATGACACAACGGTTGTCCAAAGTATTCAACCTATTCATTGGAATGTGAATCAAAACTTATGCGACGATCTCAATTTTACACTTGATGGTGGAATTCCAGGAGCGGTTTATCTTTGGTCTACTGGTGATACAACGCAACTCATTTCCATTGTAGAGGAAGGAACGTATTGGGTCACTGCAACGATCAGCGGTTGCGTACTTTCTGATAGCATTACCATTCACGGAACACTTGGTGGAGGCGTTTTGTACATTCCCAATAGCTTTACGCCAAATGACGATGGAAACAACGATGATTTTGCAGTGAAAGGAGACAATATTACTTCGATAACACTGGAAATATACAACCGATGGGGCGAATTGATTTATGAAACTACTGACATGAATGGATTTTGGGATGGAATGTACAATAGTATGCCAGCAAAACAAGATCTGTATAGCTGGAAAGTCACTTATAAAACAGTTTGTACAGGTGCATCAATTATTGAAAAAACAGGGCATGTATCGTTGATTCGCTAATTGAACTGGATATTTTGATTAAATAACAATCACTAATTGATTATTATTTAAGATATTTGTATTAAGTCGATATTCATGTCAAAAAAACAACTCCATTCGAGTACTGGAAGAGGTGCACTCATTAATCCAACCAATCGTTTTTTAAAAACCGAACTGGGTGAAGATTTCCATGAATATACTGCTGACGAAGAAATTGTAGCTAAAAAGACTACGTTTATTGAAGTATTTCCCAAGACCATTGTCAATAAGGTAAACAGCCCTGATATTGGGATGTATTACTCGCTCAATCCTTACCAAGGTTGTGAACACGGTTGTACCTATTGTTATGCACGCCCTACGCATGAATACTGGGGTTATAGTGCAGGAACTGATTTTGAAAGCACGATTTTAGTCAAAAAAAATGCACCTACTTTGTTAGAAGAATCGTTCACTAAAAAGAAATGGGAAGTCAAACCGATTAGTCTTTCTGGAAATACGGATTGTTACCAACCCTGTGAAAAAACTTACACCATTACGTGTCAATTACTTCAATTGTTTTTGGCTTACAAACATCCAGTGAGCATCATTACAAAAAATGTACTGATTTTACGTGATCTTGACCTCTTAAGTGAGTTAGCAAAGTTGAATCTTGTATCTGTTCATTTGAGTATTACAACGTTGAATGAAGAGCTTCGGCGCATCCTCGAACCACGAACAGCAACAAGCAAGCGCAAATTAGAAGCTATTGAACAACTCACCGCACATGGGATTCCAGTTTCAGTGATGATTGCTCCACTTATTCCTGCCATCAATGACCATGAAGTGTTTTCAATAGTAAAAGCGGCAAGTGAACGAGGAGCATTGGGCGTTAATTACCAAGTTGTTCGATTAAACGGTCCGAATGGCGCAATTTTTACGAATTGGGTTGAAACCCATTTTCCTGATCGTGCAGAAAAAGTCATTCATCAACTACAAGCTTTACACGATGGAAAACTCAACGACAGTCGATTCGGAATTCGTATGAAAGGAGAAGGTACCTACGCACTCAATATCCAACGGCAGTTTGAAGTCGCGCGCAATCGGTTTTTCCCGAAACGTACCATTCCCAAACTCCGAACTGATTTGTTTGAAAGACCAAGTAAAAATGGGCAATTGAGTATGTTTTAAGGAAACAAAAAAGGAAACATTAATACCTCCTTTCCTTTAAGCTGAATCCGAATTAAGTACAAACTTCCATGAATCCAAAGTGATCGATGAATTATCAGAATTCAAATAAAACCTGTTTCTCAGCTTAAAACTAAAGAATCAATGATTAAATTGTCACCTCTCGTATTGTTTTTCCATCGTAGTAAACATAACTTCCTTCCATCAGTTTTCCTTGAAAAACAAAACCGTTTACAATTAATATTGGTGTTTCTAGGTTATCAAATGCCACCACTTCTCCGTTTGGAGATAAGGCAAAATTTCGAATATTCGCAAAACCATCGTAAGCTTTACCTTGAATATAGACCTGAATGCAGTTTTTAATTATCCTTAATTCTTCTTTTTTTGAATTATATTCAATTTCAGATTCATCTGTATTAAACTCTTGAAACAACCAACCGTCAAGTGATTCAATAATAAAATCATATTCCATAAAGCAATCTTGTCTCACCGTGTGTAGGATAATCGACATGTTCAAATTTTTATTGAACATCAGTTTAATTGGACCTAAATAGGAAGATTGCGATTTACCATTGTTATAAATATGTGTTTTATTGTTCATAATAACGAGATAGATCAATTCCTTTCCATCATCACTCCATTGCAAAAATGTAGAATGATCTTTTCCTAATGGCATTAATCCGCTATATGGTCCATATCGCATTTCTTCTTTGTACACATAAAACTCATCTGATTCTAACGTTAGATAAGCCATTTCACCGTTCGGACCTAGTTGAAAATCAACCATACGACTTACATTCTTAATGTATTGTCCACCAAAATTAAGTTGTAGCGAATCTTCATCTATAATCATGAAAACTGGACCATATTTCATAGTCCATCCAACAAGACTATATGAAAACATAGGCGCTTCAAATAGCGTTTTTCCTTTATAAGTAATGGTATTCATATCACCAATTTCTCTTACTTGAACAGTATCATCAAAATTTGGCGAAATCAAGGGATAATAACAAAGTTGATCAGATGGCA
>JAYSRF010000095.1:0-1798 GCA_043721195.1 Fluviicola sp.
TGTGCCAGTTTCCCAAAGCTTTGAATGATGACCTGCATACATGACTAGATTCCCATCTTTTCTCATTAGTAAAGTACTAGCTTTTCCTTCACTACCAGTAGCCCAAAGTGCTTGACCAGATTTATTGGTAAGCACTAAATTACCATCTTCTTGAAACTGGAGCCTATAACCACAAGTAGTTGCAAAGAATTTTCCTTTAGGTAGATTCTTATTCGATCCTGTGCCAAACTTCATGTCGATATTTCGACATGGTGCTGCTTCCACTTTGTTAGTTGAACCTGTTTCTAGAATCAGAAATGGTACTAGAGCCACTTGTGACAGCACTGATAATAATATCCAAGTTGGTAAATTACTTGAGATAGAAAGTAGTTTAGGTAATTTATTTTTTGGATGTTGCATAGTTTTAATTGGTAAGGGAATATTGTCTACTACTAATTTTTCTTGGAAATCAGGTCATAAATCGACCAGGGGCGTGTGTCTTGATTAAAACTCCAATCACCTGTGGCATTTCCGAAGACTCTAGCACTCACATCTCCGCAGTGACAAAGACTTTGAACTGTAGTCCTATCACGCTTAAAATTTTCTTTAGAGATTATATTGTATTTTGTACAATTTGTTAGTTTTTCTGGAGGAGTATTGTTAATACGTTGATAATCACTGTATGAAATTTCACGCCTTAGAAAACCAAACTTATTAATATATTTAGGAACACCATTATCATAATAAGAACGCAATTCATTCATATCATCAGTAAAATTGTCAGCATTTGATTGAGATGGTTGATTGGAATTATTCAACCTATTTGCTGTAATAAAAGTTGGCACTGGACTACCAGGTCCTCTAGCTCCAATGGTTTTATAGTCTCTATCAGTTTGACTATAAGATCCGCAACTACCATTTGTAAGTGTCATATCAGTTGATTTGACAATTGCAGAAAAAGCATGACCTGGAATGTTACCTCTGAGTACAGGCATTGCGGCTATTAGAGCTTCGTATTTTACTTTTGGCATTCCTAATAATTGACCACGAGCTGGACAAGGAGGATTAGATGTTGTGGTAGTCTGAGCATCTGAAGCAGGCGCAACTCCACCACCATTTAACAAACTAAAGTCTTGAGCAGGTGAGCGGTTACACTCATGTACCGTCAAAGTCTGAAGCTGTTGCTTATTTGCATTTGGAACATCCAAGCAGCGATTAGGATACCTCCCTAGATAAATCACTTTAGAAGAACCATTATCACGAGTTTTCCAGTTGAAGCTGTTTGCACAGTTGCGCCTAGCAATTACTCTAGTTCCACTTGGTGGCTCCGATCCGATATTCCAATCAGGAGTCAAACAAATTCCAGAATCAGCATCAGATTGGATCTCATTACCAGATCCTTCATTCGGACCAAAGTGCCAACCATTAGAGGGTAAACTTTGATTCCAGAGATGGGCATTACTCTGAGAAGTTGGTAAGTTATCTCCGTAAATATCTACTCGTAAACTAGTACCTGATGAAACAATTCCAAATGCATAGGCTGAAGCCGAGATACTTGCAGTAGCTAAAGTACTAGCTAATAAATAGACAATTTGAATGGTGGGTTTCATTTGAAATTCAGACAAGTATTTATTGCGTAGTAGGATTAAGACAGGCTTCAAGAAAACTCAACAGTTAAAACCAAAAAGTAATGAAGGATTTAATCATTGCAAATTTGAGGAAAAGACTCGTACCAAAACTATTAAGACAGTTGTTAAGGCTAGAAATATTCCTAAGTTGCGCTTGAATACTCTCACACTATTCACCGATCTACAACAGT
>JAYSRF010000096.1:0-4449 GCA_043721195.1 Fluviicola sp.
CGTATGCATTTTCGTATCAAGTCAATGGTTTATCTTCAAGTGAATCCCTTCAATTTTTTGTTGGTAATTCCTTTTTTAATCAGAATTGGGTAGAGGCTCCCTCTTCCACAATAGCGCGAGATGGTTTGGGACCATTGTTTAACGCAAAATCTTGCGCAGGATGTCATTTCAGGGACGGTCGTGGTTTACCTTTCACGAATCAAGGATTGTTATTCCGTCTTGGAACACCATCATCTTCCGTGATTTCTGGAAGTATCGCTGATCTTATTTATGGAGGTCAATTACAAGATCATGGCATTTCAACCGTTCAAGAAGAAGCAGCGATGAACATTCAATATACAGAAGTTGTGGGTTATTATGCTGACGGTACTTCTTATAGTTTACGTGTTCCATACTATTCTATATCGGGCGGGAATTATGGCAGTTCTTCGGCTGGTTTATTGATTTCGCCTAGAACTGCGCAACAAATGATTGGTTTGGGTTTACTTGAAATTATTTCAGAACAACACATCCTAGCAAACTCAGATCCAACTGATATCAATCATGATGGTATTTCTGGACGACCAAACTATGTGAAAGATGTGCAAACATTGGGAATTAGTTTAGGAAGATTTGGATGGAAAGCCAATGTTCCAAGTATTCCTCAACAAGTAGCAGGAGCATTTAATGGAGATATTGGCATTACCTCCAGTTTATTTCCGTTTGAAAACTACACCATAAATCAACCTTCATGTGATGGATTGCCAAATGGTGGAAGCCCAGAAATAGCCGATGATGATTTAGCGTCTGTTGTGCTTTATAGTAGAACCTTGGCTGTTCCCGCCCAGCGAAATCCTCTGGAAAAAGATGTTTACGCTGGAAAACAACTTTTCAAACAACTCCAATGCATTGGTTGTCATACTCCTCGTTTTACCACAGGTTCTTCTGGAACAATTCAAGCATTAAAAAATGTAGTTATTCATCCATACTCTGATTTATTGTTGCATGACATGGGAGAAGGATTATCGGATGGTTTGCCAGATTATAGAGCAACAGGAAGAGAATGGCGAACCCAACCGCTTTGGGGATTGGGACTGATACAAACCGTGAATGGACATAGTTTTTTATTACACGATGGACGTGCTCGCAACATCGAAGAAGCGATCCTATGGCATGGAGGTGAAGCGCAAAAAAGTAAAGAGTTGTTTCTACAATTGGCAAAGAAAGAACGTGAACAATTATTGAAATTCTTGGAATCGCTTTGAAAATAAATCATTCTATTTTTTGTTGAATCATTTAGCTTAAGAAGGCTTACCTTTAAGAAATAAAATCGAATTAAATATGGCTACATTCAAAAGTGATCTTTCAGGAAAAGAATTTGATGAATCAGAACGTATTCAAGTCAATTTCATTAGTCATGGATTAATCAATTCGATTCAAAAGGATTATCCAAATATCAACGATTCAAGTGTTATTGCTCTTAGTGAGCTTAATCTATACAGAGAAAAATACGTTTCTGAAGTGCTCATTTCAGAATTGGGTGAATTAAATGACTTAGAAAAAACGGTTGTCAGTTCAATTAGTAAACGCACCATTTTATCCAATTCGCAAGAAGAAGTTGATGAGCCAACTGAAACAACCTTTGGTCAGCGGGTCGCAGATAAAGTGGCTAGTTTTGGTGGAAGCTGGAGATTTATTATTCTTTTCGGAGTCTTCATTCTCATTTGGATCACAGCAAACATTGTATTTCTTGCGAATAAAGGGTTTGATCCCTACCCTTTCATTTTACTCAACCTCATTCTTTCGTGTATCGCGGCATTACAGGCTCCAGTAATCATGATGAGTCAAAATAGACAAGAAGAAAAAGACCGCGAGCGTGCCAAAAAAGATTACATGATCAACCTGAAATCGGAATTGGAAATCCGCATGTTACACGAAAAAGTAGACCACTTGATTATGCATCAGCAAAAAGAGCTGTTGGAAATCCAGCAAGTACAAATTGATTTATTGAATAGTATTCTGAATCAAACAAAAAGCTCTTGAATTTTTCGGCATGTATGTAAGCATTCGAAGGATTTCTGTAATCAACGATTGAGATCAAGAAGTTTGGAACGCTAGAAAATCTTCTAAAGCACTATCCATAAAAATCGAGTTGTAACGCTACCACTTTTTCTGAATTCTCATTCTAATCTTTTTGAGGTGTTATAAATTCGAGGTAGTTATCAGAACTAATTGTTTCAAATGATGCTTGTGGATACGCCTTACTCCAAGCACCTGGTACTTTTGCTTTTTTCTTAGCATTCCACTTAAACTCAAATGCATTTAGTACACCTCCTCCTTCTTCAATAAGATCAATTTCTTGTTGATCGTAGGTTCGCCAAAAGTACTGGTTCACAAGATTTTTAGTGTAGGCATTATACTTCATTCGTTCAGCCATTAGATAATTCTCCCACAACTCTCCTGTGTCTTGGCGTAAATCAAGTTTATTAAAATTTCGAATGATCGCATTACGGATACCGTTGTCGTAAAAGTACCATCTATTAGACTTTGTAACTTCTTTACGCAGATTTCTACTGAACCCTCTAACTTTGTAGATGATAAATACTTTCTCCAATAAGTCAAGGTAGTTTTCAACCGTGTTGCGACTAATGTCTTTAAGACTATTTGCCAATTCTTCCACATTAACTTCCTTACCAACTTGAAAAGCGATAAGACGAAGAAGATCCATAATCTTTTCTGATTTTCGTACTCCTTCATATTCTAGAATATCCCGAATTAGGTTCGATCCGATAACATCATCCAGATACTCGATTTTCTCATTCCAGTTCTTAATATGTTGCAACTCTGGGTAACCTCCAAAGATTAGACGTTCTTCCAGATTCACCTTTGTTTGCAGGTAATTCTCTAATGGATCAAACTCCATTTGTGAGAGTGGATACAATTGTAAGGTATTTGCTCTACCTACCAAAGGTTCACCAAGTTTGTTGGTCAAATCAAAGACAGATGACCCCGTTGCTATAATACTCAACCCTTCAATCGAATCAACCATCAATTTCAACTTAATACCAATATCTGGAATCTTCTGCGCTTCATCAATCACTAGCAATTTGGTGTTGCCTAATAATCTTTTATAATTGCTAATTGATCGTTCTGCAAATAATTGCCAGGTATTTTGATCTTCACCGTTGTGAAGTTGATAGTCTTCTGTTTTTAATTCAGATAGGTATTTCTTGATTAACTCCGTTTTACCAACACGTCTTGCGCCCAGTAATATCAATACCTTTTGTGGCTTTACTCGTCTTTTAAACGCTTCATATATTGCTCTTGGAATATAGCTTTCTCCAGTCATAACACTAGTTTAATGACGCAATTTACATAAATTGACTCATTAAATAATATTATTTATCATTAAATGCTTCAATAAAATCATTCAATTAACATTAATTAATTGAATAACGTAACAAATGAAGTTAATAATATAATTACTTTGTCGCGTATATCCGTACGTTAATATCGTTCTGATGATTGCCATTTACAACCTACCTTTAGCTAGCTGTATATCTTCAATAGCAATCTTAATTTAGTTAGGGTCTGCTGAAAAAGTCAGAAATGAAGTAGATATAAGGCGTAGTCAAAAAAGATGTATATGAATACTTCGATTTGGCTGCAACGCAATAGATGCTTTATTTCTGGCTAGCAAAATACATGAACAATAAAAAGCGGAAGACGCATGGTAATTTCATCAATTAAACAAAAAACCGTGCATCTTAATGATCAATTTCGTATTCAATCGTTTAAATTCAGGCGTTTTTGCGTTTTTCAGCAAACCCTAGTTAAGCCAAGGTGGTGAATGTTCGTTAACGTGTATTGTAACATTTTTGAGAATGCAGATTGGTACAAGCGTATTTCTGCTAGAAATCAATAAACGCATATTACTTAGAACCTTTCTAACTAACAAAAGTCGAGAACATCTATTCGATCTTCAATAGCTCAAAGAAGGTACAATGAAACGATTATTCCTTCACGCGAATCCACGTTTGTGTGCGATAAAAAGGACCACTATAACCTCTTAAATACAATTTATCCGGATTATCATCTTCTAACCAAATACCACAGGTATATATTTTTCCGTTTTCAGGATCTACAATTGTACCATCTTCCCATTCATCACCATCCCATTTCATTCCACGAATGATTTGTAAACCCACAATTGGTTGATTTTTGCGATCACCAGTGCATTTTGTACACTTTGGATTGTCCTCACGACCTTCACGCGGATAGAGGTAAACAATCTTTCCGTAAAGCGTTCCATCTTTTTTATACAATTCTACTTTGGATTTTTTCTTTCCTGTTTCGTCATCAATTGTTATCCAAGTTCCAACACACGATTGTGCTTTCAGGGTGGCAACTACGAAAACAAATAACAGAGATAAAACATGTTTCATGGTTCAAAATTTTGAAGCAAGATAC
>JAYSRF010000097.1:0-4443 GCA_043721195.1 Fluviicola sp.
ATGTTTGACCACCGTCTGTTGTTTTCCAAAGTGTTCCAGCGCTCGTTTGTTGATTCAAGTAGATCACATTTGGATTACTAGAAGCAATTTCAATGTATTTCACTTGGTCATTTACGTTTGTTCCAAATGTATGAACTAAACTAAAAGAACCGCCGCCATCTGTGGTTTTCCAAAGAGCATTTTCTTTACCGATATAGGCAATCGAATAACAATTGGGATGAAATTCCAGTTCACTCGATTCCGCAACTCCGTAACTTTCATTCGGCGACATTCCAAACGAAGCGTTGGCAATAGGATCGTTTAGATTGAGCGGTAACATTTTTCCATTGATGTCTGAAAAATACGTTTTTCGATTGTTTCCAGGATTGACATAACCTGTAGGAGCTTCACCACCACCTAATTCTAAGAAATTTCCAGCTCCATAGTTTTCGTGATGGGCCAAGTTTCCATTGTGGTATAAACCGCCCACCAAAACATCTTCGTTCCAGCCACTTCCAAATCCCCAATAATCAGAACCATGAACACCGCTCATTTTGAATGAAGGATCAGATGTAAACATGTCAGAAGATTGATAAATTCCCCCATCTGTAGTAATCCAACCTGTAGATCCAATCATTCTGAAATCTTGCATATCAACGTGCATATTGAGGTAACTTCCGTCAATATATCCAGCAACTGGTGTGAAATTCAAACCGCCATCTACAGAACGAAATAAATTTAACCCTCCAACTAAAATTTCATCAGCATTTGTCGGGGAAGCCATCATTGCGCAATTGTAAAATCCTTGCCAGTATTGCCAAGCAGGATAGCCAATCGCTAAATTTTGGTGCGTAGCTGTATAAGGTCCGCCAATTGGTGTGCTCGGTAACGTCCAAGAAGCACCGCCGTCATCGCTTCGGTAAATTCCAATGTATCCGTTATCATCTGGTTTGGATTCACCAATTAAATAGGCATAGACACGATTTGAATTGGCTGGAGTAACAGCTAAACGTGCACCACCATCATTTCTTGCTGCATCCGTTGAGGTATACCAACCAGTCGATTGAACGGTCCAAGTTGCACCAGCATCTATTGATGAAGCAAATTCGCAAATTCCAGCAATCGGATTATTACGCACTAAGTACATGATAGAACTATTCGCCGTATTGGCTTTGATATCGTACGATTTATTCGAAAATAACAAGGTAAATGAAGCCCCACCATTAATTGAACGATACAATCCTTTGTCAGATGCAACGAGCATTTGTTGATCGTTGGCAGGATTGATAAGAATTTCATTGGCGCCAAAATTAGATTCTGGGAGAACGTTTACCCAAGTTGCTCCTCCATCAATAGAACGGAAAATACCGTAGTTTCCACCAGCAAAAACAATTAGTGGATTTACCGGATGTACTTCTACCGCTGTAACACCAGAACCAAAATCTTCTAACAATGAGGTTTGAGTCCAGTTGAGACCACCATCAATTGTTTTATACACTTCTCCAGGTTCTGTTCCGCAATAACAAACAGTTGGTGTACCCAAACATTGATCAAAGGAATAGACATTTGTTTGCCCTGAACCTTGAGTCCCACCTTCTTGAAAATTGGTGATTGGACCAACAACAGACCAAGATGAACTGCGATCATGGGTTTGTTTATTGAGGTATTCTTGTCGAATTTGTTCCTTTTCACTAGCTGAAAGTTCAATGATCGTACCGTTTTCACTTACCTTATTCGCTAGAGATCTCCTCCAACGCTTATAATATTGTGTATCGTAACTTTTGACGAACGCGTGCTGTTGGTAATAACTTTTGTACAACGAATCAACTTCAAAAACATTCGGTTGTTCACCATACATTTTCTGAGCCCAGAGTGGTAGTGTTGCAATTCTGGAAGAAGAAGGTTTTTGTAAATTTTGAGCAGTTACCTGTATCGAAAAACACAGTGCCATTGCGGTAAATAGGAGAATTTTAGTCATAGTTTTAAAATAAGAGCAGGCAAGTATATTCAAAAAAAACAAGAGCAGAAAACCGTATTTTCCCGATTATTGGTAGGCTATTGTTGGAATTATGAATGTAATAATTATGAATTATGAAGGGGATTGTAGGTAAGAACTAAAATTTTACTTGTTGTTGGAATATTGAATTGAACAATTATGAATTATGAAGAGGGATTGTAGCTTGAACAAAGATTTTACTTGTTCTTGGAATTATGAATGTAATAATTATGAATTATGAAGAGAATTTGTGTTCTTACCTAGATCTACTTGATAATTATTCCATTCATAATTCAAAAAAACCACTTAACTTTCACACATGAATCACCGTCAATTTTGTATTCTTCTTTTTACTGTTTTTTTTCATTTGGGAGCGAATGCCCAAAATGCTGATTCTACTTTAATTCCCGCCCGAAATAAACAAGTCATCGATACTATTTTAACGTATGGACCTTCCATTTCACCAACGTATAAAGGTGCAGTCTGTACTGAATTTGTAATTGGGGTACTAGGACATTTCATAGAACTGACTGCTCAAGATACCATCAATATTCGGATTGATTTGCAACACGGTGAAGATGTTTATGACCTCATGAAAGATGGATCTGCATTGCCAACAGGTGTTTATTACGCTTTGGTGAGTACAGATAAAGGAATTCCAATAAATGACTGGAAAGAAGTGCGACCTGGTGATTTTGTGCAATTTTGGTATTACCGTTCTTGGGGACATTGTGGCATTGTTGAACGTATCGATTTAGAACATAAAGTATTGTATTTGTATTCGTCTTTTCCTTCAACAGATGGATATGGAATTCAACCGTTTGATATGCCTGATTACTGTTATTTTGTTCGATTAAAATGAAGAGAAACTATTATTTTGTACTGCTAGTTTGTTTGTTGAGTATCACTTCATGCGATGATCATAAACGAACTGTTTATTTGCGTTTTGAAGACGGTTTTTCGCTAAAGAATTGCGATTTTGTGATCTTAAATGGCATCACAATCGGGACTAAAACAAACATGGAATTGGACAAACAGTTTGCGCCTATTTTAACAATTGAACTAGATGAAAAATACTCAATTCCCTTCGATTCACAATTCCAACTTTACCAAAGAGACCTGTTCTCTGACGCTATTCTCATCACTCCAGGTAAATCTAACAGAATGATAAAGGAAGGGGATACTATTCAAGGATTGGAATTTGCAACCATCCCTGAATCAGATTCAGTTGTTCGCATCTTTATGAGAGAAGTAAAAAAAGCCATCATAGAAATCGATTCAACTCAAAAAAAACACCATTAACTCCATTCAATTAACGAGAAAAACAAGGGCATTCCTAACGTAATATTGATGGGGAACGTAACCGCTAGTGCCATTGGGAGATAAATCCCTGGATTGGCTCTTGGTGCAGCTAATTTCATGGCAGCTGGAACGGCAATGTAAGAAGCACTTGCTGCTAGAATGGAAAGGAGAAATCGATTTCCTGTATCATCCGTAACAAAACTACTAAGTAAGGCAACGCAACTACCATTGAACAATGGAATAACGATCGCAAAAACGGCTGTGAACCAACCACTTTTAAAAAAGTCGTTCAATTTTTTGCCACTCACAATTCCCATGTCAAGAAGAAATATGGCTAAAAATCCTTTAAAAATGTCAGTTGTAAAAGGTTTGATTCCCTCTGCTCCAGAATGACTGGTGATTAATCCAATGACCAAGCTTCCCAAAATCATTATCACACTTCCATTGGTAAACGAATGGGCAACGATGGAACCTAATTTTGATTCATTGACAACAACATTGTTCTTTTCAGCGCTGTAAATGCGGATCAGTAAAACACCAATGATAATCGCAGGTGCTTCCATCAGCGCCATAACTGCAACCATGTGTCCGCCAAAATTGATCTGTTGCATTTCCAAAAACGTAGCCGCTGCAACAAATGTAACGGCACTGACCGAACCATAAGAGGCAGCAATTGCGCCCGCATTATCGACACTCAGTTTGCGTTTCAGAATGAAAAAAGTGTAAACTGGAATGATACAAGCAATGAAAATTCCAAAGAGTACCGACCAGATGATTTCCAATGAAAAATGACTGTGTGAGAGTTCTTGACCTCCTTTAAATCCAATGGCAAAGAGTAAATACAGGGAAATGAATTTTGAAGAATTGGCTGGAATTTTTAAATCACTTTTTAAACGAGCTGCAATAATTCCCAATACAAAGAACAATAAGGCTGGGTTAGTTAGGTTTTCAATCAATAAGTTAACATTCATAGTTATGGGTTACATTTATTGCAATAAGTTGCGGATTCGTGTTGTTTTGTATGGGGAAAAAAGTCCTTCTGAATTAAGTTGCAAGTTGAACAGCTAGAAACAGTGTATAAGGTTGATTCTGTTGGACTCTGACATACTTCGCAGGGCAAACCTTTGATGGCATCAGTGATACCAAAACCGGGTGTTTTGCATTGT